>CAJPQE010000083.1:0-8439 GCA_905372795.1 Streptococcus cristatus
TAATAGAAATAAGCAAAATTCTTAGAATTTCGCTTATTGGGGTGTTTTTTCAAAAATATCTCTTTCAACTAAACTATCCATCAAGAAATAGAATTTTTGCTGAATAATATGGTGTTTTTCTGATTTGAAGATATTAACTAATCTTAAACCAGACTTGTCCGTAATATTGATTTTAACTCCGCTTAGATCTTTATTGATGATAATCTTAAGCAAGAATCCATCGCCACTATTGGGAACCGCTTCAAGTAAACGAGAAAGCTCATAATTACCAACTTTTGTTTCAGCAAATGTATTGTCCCGCAAGGTAAATTTCTTAACATTTGGATGGAGTGAGTAGGTGAAGTCGCAGTTTGCTAAGCTAACAGATGTTTGAAAAGCCATCTTATCCTCCTAGTATTTCTTTTAGTTTTTGGCTGAATAGTTTGATTTCTTGGATGCTAGTTTGGTCTGATACACTGATACGAATGGATTCTTTTAAGCGCTCAGAGTTAGGGCCATATAAGGCTTGAAGGACATGGCTGGGCTGAACAGCACCAGCTGTACAAGCAGAGCCAGTCGAGATTGAAAAGCCATTAAGGTCCATTTGAAGCAAGATAAGATCATTCTTGTGATTTGGAAATCCAATATTGATAACATAAGGCAGACTGGGCTGACTTTCGTTTAGATAGAAGTCTAAATTTGCCAAATCATCCAGTAGCGTATCTTTTAACAGTTGAGCGTGTGTAAGGTTTTCCTCTAAATGGGCGAAATTTTCAGAAAGTGCAGTTGCCATCCCGACAATGGAAACGAGGTTTTCTGTACCCGCTCGATGCTTGTTTTCTTGATCACCGCCATGCATGAAATTATCAAAATCCATCTGGTCAGCATAGAGAAATCCCACCCCTTTTGGACCGTGGAATTTATGAGCTGAGGCACTCAGGAAATTGATTCCCCATTCTTCAGGATAGATGGGGAGCTTGCCAATGGCTTGGACTGCGTCAACGTGAAAGGCAGCAGGATGATCCTTTAGTAATTCACCAATTTCTTGAATCGGTAAAATATAGCCTGTTTCATTGTTGACAGCCATGACTGAGACAAGGATAGTATCTGATCTGAGAGCATTCTTGATATCTTCAGTTCGGATTTGCCCATCCACCGGCTGAATAATAGTCGCTTCAAAGCCAAAATGTTCCACTAAGTATTCAACAGGCTCTAAAACAGCATGGTGTTCAATGGCCGTAGTGATAATATGCTTGCCTTGATTCTGATGGCGTAGGGCATATCCCTTGATTGCGGTGTTATTACTTTCAGTACCACCTGATGTAAAGAGGATATTTTTGCTCTGTGTGTGTAGAACTTTAGCAACATCTTTGCGAGCTTGTCGGAGCAGTTTTTTAGCTTCTCGACCGTGGCTGTGGGTACTGGATGGATTGCCGAAGACTGCCATTGCCTGAGTCATGGACTCAATCGCAGCAGGTGACAAGGCAGTCGTAGCAGCATTATCTAAATAAATCACAAATTTATCCCTTATTTCTTTTGAAAAGCAAAAAGTGGGCTGACTGGTTTTCTCTCTTGAATACGCACGATAGCATCGCCAATCAACTCGCTGGCTGTGATATAGTGAACATTCTTCGGAGTCTTTTCTTTGGTATCAACAGAGTCAGTCACCAAGATTTCTCGGATAGGAACACTGTCTAGTAAGTCTGCAGCTTCATCTGCAAATAAACCATGACTTGAGACAGCATAGATTTCGACAGCTCCTTCACGTTCAACGATTTTAGCAGCTTCTGAGAAGGTACGACCGGTATTCAAGATATCGTCAATCAAAATCGCTTTTTTACCTTCAACTTCACCGATGATATAGCCTTCAGAGCGTCCTGCTTCATCTTCACCGTAGTCGATGATGGCGATTGGAGCATCGAGATATTCTGCCAAGCTACGAGCGCGTTTCACGCCAGAATTTTTCGGGCTAACGACGACAACATCCTCGCCAGTTAATCCCATATTGCAATAATGCTCAGCAAACAATGGAATGGTGAAGAGATTATCGACAGGAATATCAAAGAAGCCTTGTACTTGGACAGCGTGAAGGTCAAGTGAGATGACTCTGTCTACGCCAGCTCCAACAAGCATATTGGCCACGAGTTTTGCAGTGATTGGCTCGCGAGGAGCGGCCGTCCGATCTTGGCGGGCATAACCGAAATAGGGCATAACCACAGTTACGGTATTGGCACTTGCTCGTTTACAAGCGTCAACCATTATCAATAGCTCCATCAAGTGATTATTGACTGGGAAGCTGGTAGACTGGATGATATAGATATCATAGCCACGAACACTCTCCTCAATGTTGATCTGAATCTCGCCATCAGAGAATTGGCGGGAAGAAAGCTTGCCTAAAGGTACTCCGGCAGCTTCAGCAATCTTCTCAGCAATTGAGTGATTGGAATTGAGGGAGAAAAGCTTCATATTTTTTTTGTCTGACATTAGAATGACCATCCTCTTTTTGTCTCTTTAGATTTATAAATATTATTTTACCAAAAAAATGAGATTATTTCAGCATTTTTACAAGTTTTCGGCAAATCTAGCAATCTTACTTTTACCAGGCTTGTATTGGATTTGATTTTCGTTTAAAAAGTCTTTGAACTTTTGTTCACCCTCTTCAATATCATTGATCTCTAATTCTAACTCGAAATCTTTTTTACCAAAGTAACGACTTTCGTCTAAGGCAAAAAGGCCAATTGCATCTTGTTTTTCATAGCGAATATTTTCAAGGGTTCCGAGTATTGTTAGTTTATCAACTGGGATCCCTTTTTCTTGCAGTTTGTCTAGGATTTCTCCCTGAGGGAATTGCAAATTTTCTGTAATTTTATTAAATTCATCTTCGGATAAGACTTGATTGTACTCGAAATTTCCAAGTTTTTGAGGAATTTTTAGAGTAAACTCAGCAGCGTCAGGAGTGGTTCGGACTCGCAGAGCCATGCGAGCTTCACGGAGAGCAAAGTCAGCCGAATCAATATAATAGTTGACTTGGAAAATTGGCTGGACATGATCAAAGAAGGTCAGAAGTCGTTTATGTTCGTCTTCTGTTAGCATTGTTTTGTATTCAATTTCTAAATGGTTCATTTTTAAATCCTTTTCTTTATCTGAAAGCGATTTTATGTTATAATAACAACTGTGTTTATTTTATACAAAAAACGAATAGATGACAAGGTATGTATATGACAATAGATTGGGAAGATTTTCTGGATCCATATATTCAGGCGGTTGGTGAGTTGAAAATCAAGCTTCGCGGCATTCGCAAACAGTATCGCAAACAGCAACGCCATTCACCAATTGAGTTTGTAACTGGTCGCGTAAAGCATATTGAAAGCATCAAGGAGAAAATGGAGCTTCGAGGGATTACTGAGGAAAACTTAGCCCAAGAGATGCAGGATATTGCTGGTTTGCGTGTCATGGTTCAATTTGTAGACGATGTGGATGAAGTTTTAGAAGTTTTGCGAAGTCGGATAGATATGCGTGTCGTTCAGGAGCGTGATTACATCAAAAACAAAAAAGATAGTGGTTACCGTAGCTACCATGCCATCGTTGAATATCCAGTAGATACGATTAATGGAAACAAAGTTATCTTGGCAGAGATTCAGATTCGTACCTTGTCCATGAACTTTTGGGCAACGATTGAGCACTCTTTAAACTATAAGTATAAAGGAGAATTCCCAGAGGAAATCAAACGTCGCTTGGAGACAACAGCTAATCTCGCCTATCAGCTAGATGAAGAGATGGGAGCCATTCGCGATGCCATCCAAGAAGCACAAGCACTCTTTGATCCTCTGCACCGCAAGCTAAATGATGGTGTTGGAAATAGTGACGATACAGATGAAGAATACAGGTAAAAAAATAGCGATAATCCGCAATCGCAAAAGGCAGAGTGAGGAAGTTTTTCAAACTCTGATGCAAAAATTGCGGAAAGCAGGCTTTATCCTGACACCCAAAAATCCAGATATCGTGATTTCTGTTGGTGGTGACGGGATGCTGCTATCAGCCTTCCACAAGTATGAAGATCAGCTGGATAAGGTTCGCTTTGTCGGTGTTCATACGGGACATTTAGGATTTTATACGGACTATCGAGACTTTGAAATCGACAAATTAGTGGAAAATCTGAAATTGGACACAGGTGCTAAGGTCTCTTATCCGATTTTAAATGTCAAGCTGACTTTTGAAAATGGTGAAACGCGAACTATTCGAGCGCTCAATGAAGCAACCATTAAACGCTCCGACAGAACCATGGTTGTTGATGTGGTCATCAATAATGTTCACTTTGAGCGATTCAGAGGAGATGGAATTTCTGTCTCAACGCCGACTGGTAGCACGGCCTACAATAAATCTTTAGGAGGAGCTGTTCTGCATCCAACGATTGAAGCCTTGCAAGTAACAGAAATTGCTAGTCTGAATAATCGTGTGTATCGCACTTTGGGTTCCTCAGTTATCGTTCCTAAAAAAGATAAGATTGAGCTGCTGCCGACACGCAATGATTACTATACCATAGCGGTGGATAATCAAACATTTTCTTGTAAAAATATTGTCCGTCTTGAGTACCAAATCGATAATCATAAGATTAACTTTGTAGCTTCGCCTAGTCATACCAGCTTTTGGAATCGCGTGAGAGACTCCTTTATCGAGGAGTGTCAAGAATGAGATTTGAGTTTATTGCGGATGAGCATGTCAAAGTCAAAACTTTTTTGAAAAAGCATGAAATTTCAAAAGCCCTTTTGGCCAAAGTGAAGTTTGCAGGTGGAAATATTCTTGTCAATGGTCAATCTCAAAATGCCATTTATTTGCTGGATATTGGCGATAAGGTGACAGTAGATATCCCTTCTGAGAAGGGATTTGAAAGCCTAGAAGCCGTCGATCGTGATTTGTCGATCGTGTATGAAGATGAGCACTTTCTAGTTTTAGATAAGCCTGCCGGAGTAGCTAGTATCCCTAGTGTCAACCATTCGAATACGATGGCGAACTTTGTTAAGGCTTACTATATTCGGCAAGATTATGAAAATCAGCAGGTTCACATTGTGACGAGATTGGATCGCGATACCAGTGGACTCATGCTCTTTGCAAAACATGGCTATGCTCATGCAAGACTTGATAAGCAACTGCAGAAAAAAATGATTGAAAAGCGCTATTATGCGCTCGTTCAGGGGAGCGGTGAGCTTAAACCGGAGGGAGATATAATTGCGCCAATCGGGCGCGATCCTGACAGCATTATTACCAGATGTGTGACAAAGGATGGTAAGTATGCCCATACCAGCTACAAGGTTGTGGAGCAGTTTGGCGATATCTATCTGGTCGACATTCGTCTGCATACAGGGAGGACCCATCAGATTCGTGTGCACTTCGCCCATCTTGGATTTCCTCTCCTCGGAGATGATCTTTATGGTGGGACATTGGAAGCGGGAATTACACGTCAGGCCTTGCATTGCCACTCTTTATCTTTTTATAATCCATTTTTGGAAAAGCAGCTTCAATTGGAATCCCAGTTGCCGATTGATTTCCAAAATACTATTACATCGTTAACAAAAAATAATTAAAATTTTAAAGGAGAAACTCATGGAAGTTTTTGAAAGTCTAAGAGACACAGTTGTTGGAAAAAATGTTCGTATTGTATTGCCAGAAGGACAAGAACCACGTATTCTTCAAGCGGTTAAACGCATAGTAAAAGAATCAGAAGTTACACCAGTTCTTTTGGGGAATCCAGATAAGATCCGTATTTACTTGGAAATCGAAAATATTATGGACGGATATGAAGTCATAGATCCTAAAAACTATGACAGATTGGAAGAGATGGTGGCGGCTCTTGTAGAGCGCCGTAAGGGCAAAGTCAGTGAAGAAGAAGCTTTTGAGCTTTTAAGAACAGACGTTAATTATTTTGGGGTGATGCTGGTCTACCTCGGTATCGTAGATGGTATGGTTTCTGGCTCTATCCACTCTACAGCTGCCACAGTGCGTCCAGCCTTGCAAATCATTAAAACACGTCCAAATGTAACCAGAACTTCAGGTGCCTTCCTCATGGTGCGTGGTTCAGAACGGTATCTTTTCAGCGACTGTGCCATTAATATCAATCCTGATTCAGAAGCCTTGGCAGAAATTGCGATTAACTCAGCCGTGACAGCTAAAATGTTTGGCATTGATCCTAAGATTGCTATGCTGAGCTATTCGACTAAAGGTTCTGGCTTTGGAGAAAGTGTTGATAAAGTGGTTCAAGCGACTAAGTTGGTCCATGATTTGCGCCCAGACTTAGAAGTTGACGGGGAATTGCAATTTGACGCTGCCTTTGTACCGAGCACAGCAGCCTTGAAAGCTCCAGGAAGCAAGGTTGCAGGTAAAGCGACTGTCTTTGTCTTTCCAAGCATTGAAGCAGGAAATATCGGTTATAAAATGGCAGAGCGTTTAGGTGGATTCTCAGCAGTCGGTCCAGTTCTTCAAGGCTTGAACAAGCCAGTAAACGACCTTTCACGTGGATGTAATTCAGATGATGTCTATAACTTAACACTGATTACAGCTGCACAAAGTGTTGACCAATAAAATAACTAAAAAAGATGAGTAATTCATCTTTTTTAGTCTGTTTAAGTATGAGAGAAATGTTAGATTTAAAAAAATTTGGAATTGAAATGTGGGAAGAGGAGAAAATTGCCTCTTTTCGCGAGAAATTATTAACTTGGTATGATGAACATAAACGTGATTTGCCTTGGCGTAGGTCCAATAATCCTTATCATATCTGGGTTTCTGAGATTATGTTGCAGCAAACACGTGTGGATACGGTGATTCCTTATTATGAGCGTTTTCTTGACTGGTTTCCAACTGTTGCTGACTTAGCTCAAGCGCCAGAGGAGAGACTGCTCAAAGCTTGGGAAGGTTTGGGCTATTATTCGCGGGTGCGAAATATGCAAAAGGCAGCCCAGCAGATAATGACGGATTTCGCAGGAAAATTTCCTGATAGCTATGAGGGGATTGCTAGTCTCAAAGGAATTGGACCTTATACGGCGGGTGCCATTGCTAGTATTGCCTTTGGACTTCCTGAACCCGCGGTAGATGGAAATGTCATGCGGGTGCTAAGTCGATTGTTTGAGGTTGATTTAGATATTGGACAACCCAACAATCGTAAGGTATTTCAGGCTATGATGGAGCTTCTGATTGATCCAGACAGGCCGGGGGATTTCAATCAGGCGTTGATGGATCTGGGATCAGATATCGAAGCTCCTGTTAATCCTCATCCAGAAGACAGTCCAGTAAAAGAGTTCAGTGCAGCTTATTTGCATGGAACTATGGATAAATATCCCATTAAAGCACCTAAAAAGAAGCCAGTTCCGGTCTATCTTCAAGGCTTGATTATCGAAAATGAGCAAGGACAATTCTTGCTTGAAAAAAATGAGGCTGCTGGCTTGTTATCCGGTTTTTGGCATTTTCCCTTGATTGAAGTCGAGGAATTTCAAACTGAAAATCAGATGTCTCTGTTTGAAGTCGCTGAAAATCAGCCCAGTCTGGACTTGTCTCCTCAAGAAAGCTTTGAGCAGGATTATGAGTTGATTGTCGATTGGCAGCAACAGTCCTTTCCGAAGGTGCAGCATGTTTTCAGTCATCGCAAGTGGCATATCCAGCTGGTTTATGGTCGAGTCAAAGATAGCCAGCACGAAGCTGACGGAGAGGTCTTGTGGCTTCATCCAGAAGACTTTGGCAATTACCCCTTTGCCAAACCCCAGCAAAAGATGTGGGAGGCATTTAATAAATGAACGTTCATTTCAATTTAGAGCATAGGTTTATGAAGAAAGAATAGGATTATGTAACTTATATGGATTATAGACCAGATTATTCAGATAAAAATTTTATAGGAGCTCGTAGTATATTTGCTAGTATTCTCTATTTTATATTAGCATGTTTCAATTATTTTTTGGCTTTTGCATATTTTGCTTTTATTCGCGAATTATATTCTAATCATGCAAAAATCAGTTCTATCTTAATTTGTTGTTTTATTTGTTACAATTTATTTTTCTTAATTCGTGAGTTAAATTTTAAAATCCTTCATTGGTGTGGCTATCATGCCTTACCTGAGTTAGTTGAGTTCGGGAGCGGACGCTATTCCTTTCACTTGCCTGTCTTCGAAAGACATACCGAAAACTATAAAGTCTATTACAGCAAAAGATCAAAGAAACATCAATTTCTCTTCTTTGTGAGCTATATTTTATATGTGAATTTAATTTTAGGAATTCTTTTGCTCTTCTCATGTGTATACTGGGCTATGTTTATTGAAAGTTCCTCGGAATTTCAAGATTGGCACGCTTTTCTATTTATTTTTTTACTAATCATCCTGTATATCTGTATTGAAGCTTTATTTAAAAAATATAAACATTGGTTTAAAAATTATTTTAAACTAGATGATAGAATAGTAGAACACGGCTTTCCGATATATAC
>CAJPQE010000084.1:0-8307 GCA_905372795.1 Streptococcus cristatus
AACTACATGGATGTTTATGACTTTACACCGGTCCAATATCCAGCTGACGATGTGACGGCCGAGTGGCAGACCACCCACTTTAACTTCCACGATATCGATGAAAATGTCCTCAAGCTCGATGTGCTGGGGCATGATGATCCGACCATGATTCGGAAGCTTCAGGACTTGTCTGGCATTGATCCTAATGATATTCCTATGGATGATGCAGGCGTCATGGCCCTCTTTTCTGGAACAGATATTCTGGGTGTGACTCAGGAGCAAATCGGCACGCCGACTGGTATGCTGGGGATTCCGGAGTTTGGGACCAATTTTGTACGGGGCATGGTTGATGAGACCCATCCGACGACCTTTGCTGAGCTCTTACAGCTATCTGGTCTTTCTCATGGTACGGACGTATGGCTGGGGAATGCTCAGGACTTAATCAAGCAAGGGATTGCTGACCTGTCCACCGTTATCGGCTGTCGGGACGACATCATGGTTTACCTCATGCATAAGGGCTTGGATCCTAAGATGGCCTTTACGATCATGGAGCGCGTGCGGAAGGGTCTTTGGCTGAAGATCTCTGAAGAAGAGCGCAATGGCTACATCGCAGCCATGAAGGAAAACAATGTGCCAGAATGGTACATCGAGTCCTGTGGAAAGATCAAGTACATGTTCCCCAAGGCTCATGCGGCAGCCTATGTTATGATGGCCCTGCGGGTGGCCTATTTCAAGGTGCATCATCCGATTTATTACTACTGTGCTTATTTCTCCATTCGGGCCAAAGCCTTTGACATCAAGACTATGAGTGGTGGCCTTGATGCCGTCAAACGCCGGATGAGCGAAATCGCTGAGAAGCGTAAGAACAACGAAGCTTCCAATGTAGAAATTGACCTTTATACGACTCTGGAAATCGTCAATGAAATGCTGGAGCGGGGCTTCAAATTCGGGAAGTTAGATCTCTACAAGAGCCACGCGACCGAGTTTCTCATCGAAGGAGATACCCTTATCCCGCCTTTCTCTACCATGGACGGTCTGGGTGACAACGTTGCCCGCCAATTAGTTAGAGCGCGGGAAGAAGGTGAATTCCTTTCTAAGACAGAGCTCCGCAAACGTGGCGGCCTCTCTAGCACCCTAGTTGAAAAAATGGATGATATGGGCATTCTCGGCAATATGCCAGAGGATAACCAGCTGAGTCTGTTTGATGAGTTTTTCTAAAATATAGAAAGAGGTTTTTATGAAACTTAACTTTTCTGCAGAAGATAAGCCAGCGCAAAAAGTGTTTGATTACCAGCTGGATCTTGATCCAGATACGGTTTTGAAAATGACCGCTTTGATTTGCGGTACGGTGGCAGCAGTTAGCCTACTGTCCCTGTTTAAAGAGAAGTAACAAAAGAAAAGGAGAAGCAGCATGGTTCTGCCAAATTTTAAAGAAAACTTAGAAAAATACGCAAAACTATTGGTTGCCAATGGTATCAATGTGCAGCCGGGTCACACAGTGGCGCTCAATATTGATGTGGAGCAGCGTGAGTTGGCGCATTTGATCGTGAAAGAAGCTTATGCCTTGGGTGCACATGAGGTCATCGTTCAGTGGACAGATGATGTCATCAACCGTGAGAAATTCCTCCACGCGCCGATGGAGCGTTTGGACAATGTGCCTGAATACAAGATTGCTGAGATGAACTATCTCTTGGAGAACAAGGCTAGCCGTCTTGGAGTTCGTTCATCTGATCCAGGTGCCTTGAACGGTGTGGACGCTGACAAGCTTTCAGCTTCTGCTAAAGCGATGGGACTTGCTATGAAGCCAATGCGCATCGCAACTCAATCCAACAAGGTTAGCTGGACTGTAGCGGCCGCTGCTGGACTTGAGTGGGCTAAGAAGGTCTTTCCAAATGCTGCGAGCGACGAAGAAGCAGTTGATCTCCTTTGGGACCAAATTTTCAAAACCTGCCGTGTTTACGAAGAAGATCCCGTTAAGGCTTGGGAAGAGCATGCAGCTATCCTCAAGAGCAAGGCAGAAATGCTCAATAAAGAGCAATTTTCAGCCCTTCACTATACAGCGCCAGGAACTGATTTGACACTTGGCTTGCCAAAGAACCACGTTTGGGAATCAGCTGGTGCTGTCAATGCGCAGGGAGAAGGATTCTTGCCAAATATGCCGACAGAGGAAGTCTTCACAGCGCCTGACTTCCGTCGTGCAGATGGTTATGTAACCTCTACAAAACCGCTTAGCTATAACGGAAATATCATCGAAGGCATTAAAGTAACCTTTAAAGACGGACAAATCGTAGACATCACTGCCGAGAAGGGTGATCAGGTCATGAAAGACCTTGTCTTTGAAAATGCTGGTGCGCGTGCCTTGGGTGAATGTGCCTTGGTACCAGATCCAAGCCCGATTTCTCAGTCAGGTATTACCTTCTTTAACACCCTTTTCGATGAAAATGCTTCTAACCACTTGGCTATCGGTGCAGCTTATGCAACTAGCGTCGTTGGTGGAGCAGAGATGAGCGAAGAAGAGCTTGAAGCTGCGGGCCTCAACCGTTCAGATGTTCACGTGGACTTTATGATTGGCTCTAACCAGATGAATATTGAAGGTATTCGTGAAGATGGTAGCCGTGTGCCAATCTTCCGCAATGGAGACTGGGCAATCTAAGATTTTAAGTTGTTTTGATGGGCACTTTTAATCGGGCAGCTCCCACCTGCTTCTTGAAAAGTATTCTTAGAAACATAGAAAGAAGGATCCTATATGATTGGTAGTATGTTTGTCGGTTTTATTATTGGTCTCATGGCTGGGGCTATTACCAGCCGCGGGGAGCGTATGGGCTGTATCGGAAAAATCCTCTTGGGCTGGTTTGGTTCATGGCTTGGGCAATTGCTTTTTGGCCACTGGGGACCGATGCTAGCGGACACAGCCATTCTTCCCTCAGTCTTGGGTGCTGTGATCCTCTTGGCTCTTTTCTGGGAACGAGGAACCTAGAATAGTGTAAAAGAAATACCTAGACGTGAAAACGTCTAGGTATTTTTGATTGCAATATATGGTCGTTTATTCCAGTACCAGCATGCCATCTTTCACTGCAAATGGGTCTTTTTCATTGATACGGTCGTAAAACATGATGCCGTTGATATGGTCAATCTCGTGTTGAACCACGATAGAATTGTAGCCTTTGAGTTTGATGCGGTGTTTTTGACCGTCCTTGTCAAAGTAATCCACGGTCACTCGTGCATGACGCACAACATAGCCTGGTACCTCTCGGTCAACGGATAGGCAGCCTTCTCCATCAGCCAGAGCAGCATCTTGCACAGAGTGGGCAACAACTTTAGGATTGTACATGACCTGAGCTAGGGAGTAGGCTTCTTTAGGCGGATTTCCTTCTTCGTCCTCCAGATTTGGCACTAGCACAGCGATAATCCGCTTAGAAATATCCAGCTGAGGCGCTGCTAGACCAACTCCGCCACGGAGCCCCATTTTTTCAGCCATGACAGGATCTTGAGAATGTTTCAGAAACTGCATCATTTTCTCACCTAAAATGATTTCCTGATCAGATAGGGGAAAGCTGACCTCCTCAGCCACTGCACGCAAGGTAGGATTTCCCTCACGGATAATGTCGCTCATATCAATCAAATGAGCTGCTTTGGTTAATTTATCCATAACCGATTTTTTTTCACTAACAGACATGATTCTCTCCTTTTTCTTTCTTTCATCATAACACAAATCCCGCCAGAAATAAAGAAAGGGCTTGTCCTTTTATCAGAGGAGAAATTTTTCGAAAGAATACTCTTTTTAATGGCTGAATTTTTAAGAAAAGATGATTGCGTCTTTTTCTAAAAAGCTGTATGATAGAATGAGTGTGATTTTTAAAGGAAAATAGAATGAAAAAGTTTATGGAAAAAGTGAGTATTCTCTCACTTTCTTTAGTGTTGACGACCTCCTTTTCGATTTCCAGTGCCCAATCGGCTATGTTTGCTTTTTATAAAGACTTGCCAGAAAGTTGGATTGAATTGTTGGTTTCTCTCCCATCGGCTGGGATTATGCTCATGCTAGTTTTAAATGGCCTAGTGGAAAAATATTTATCGGAACGAAAGATGATTGTGACAGGGCTCTTGATTTTCGCTCTTTGCGGCTTTGTTCCTCTCGTGAATAAGGCCTACTGGGTGATTTTTGCCTCGCGTCTGATCTTTGGTATGGGAGTTGGTTTGCTCAATGCTAAAGCCATTTCGATTATCAGCGAACGTTATGAGGGCAAGGAACGGATTCAGACCCTCGGTCTACGTGGATCGGCTGAAGTTGTCGGGACGGCTCTCTTGACGCTTGGAGTGAGCCAGTTGCTTCGCTTTGGCTGGGAAATTTCTTTCTTGGTCTATGCGTCGGGGTTGATCGTTCTAGCCCTCTACCTGCTCTTTGTTCCCTATGGTAAGGAGGAGAAGCATCATGAGGCTCATCAAGAAGGCAAGGGCTTGACAGCTGCACAGTGGTTTCTGACAATCGGTCTAGCCCTGGTAGCATCCGTGATTGTCTTGACGAATGTTGTCATCAACGTGCGGGTGCCCGGCCTGGTTGAAAAGTCTGATATGGGCAGCGTTCAGACGGCAGGTTTAATTCTTTCAAGCATGCAGTTGATTGGTATTGCCGCAGGCTTGTCTTTTGCACCTCTTCTTCATTATTTCAAGGAAAATTTATTGACGGTTGCAGGAGTGGCCTTTGGCCTTACTGCGATCATGATTGGTTTAGTACCCAATCTCTTGCTCTTGAGTGTGGTTACCATCGCTTCTGGCTTTGTTTATAGTGTCAGTCTGACAGCGATTTTTCATATTCTTTCAGAGAGAATCCCTAGTAAATCCTTGAATCAAGCAACCTCGATTGTGATTTTAGGTTGCAGTGCTGGAGCGACTGCTACAACCTTTTTCTTGTCTTTGATTAGTCAATTTTCAAGCCAAGCTTCCTTTATTTTTGGCGTTTTGGGAAGCCTGATGGTTTTAATGGCAGTGCTGGCATTCGGAATTCTCAAGAAAAAGTCTGCTTAGGAGAAGAATATGCGTCTAGATAAATTTTTAGTGGAAAGTGGGCTTGGCTCACGTAGTCAAGTCAAGCAACTATTGAAAAAAGGTCAAGTCTGGGTCAATGGAGCAGCGGTCACGTTGGCCAAGACACAGATTGATGAGCGGTCGGATCAGATTGTGGTGGATGGTCAGACCCTGGTATATGAAAAGTTTGTCTACTATCTCTTGAACAAACCCAAGGGTGTTATTTCTGCCACTGAAGATGACCGCCATAAAACGGTTTTAGATTTATTGGACGATACTGCCCGTCAAAAAGAAGTCTTTCCTGTGGGGCGGTTAGATGTAGATACGCATGGCCTCTTACTTTTGACCAATAATGGTCAGCTATCGCATGCTATGCTGTCCCCCAAGCGCCATGTGGCTAAGGTTTATCAGGCTCAGGTTGCCGGTCTGATGGATCAGGCAGATGTTGAGCGTTTTGCTCAAGGAATCGAGCTTAAAGACTTCACTTGTCAGCCTGCCCAGCTCGAAATTATCGAAAGAAATGAAGGAGCGCAGACCAGTCTGGTTCGTATCACGCTCTCAGAAGGCAAGTTTCATCAGGTGAAGCGGATGGTTTTAGCTTGCGGGAGGGAAGTCACCGACCTTCAGCGCTTGTCTATGGGACCATTGCAGCTTGATCCAAGTCTGGATCTGGGCCAATGGCGGCGCTTGACAGAAGAAGAAATGCAGAGCTTGGAAATTTTTCAAGTTGTACTATAGAAGATTAGGAAAGTGGAGCAACATACTTGTTTCACTTTTTTTGCTTTATTTGACAGTTAAGCCTTGATATGATAAGATTTAGGTAACTATATCTAGAAAAAGTTTCAGAGGAAATTATGGCAATTGAAAAGACAGTCAGCGAGCTGGCCGAGATTTTAGGAGTCAGCCGTCAGGCAATCAATAATCGTGTCAAGGCTCTGCCGCCAGAAGATACAGAAAAAAATGAAAAAGGGGTCACAGTCGTGACCCGCAGTGGCCTGATTAAGCTAGAAGAAATTTATAAAAAGACCATTTTTGAAGATGAACCAGTCAGCGAAGAAGTCAAACAGCGCGAGTTGATGGAAATCTTAGTGGATGAAAAAAATGCTGAGATTTTGCGCCTTTATGAGCAACTCAAGGCTAAAGATAACCAGCTGGCTAAGAAAGACGAACAACTCCGTGTCAAGGACGTGCAGATTGCTGAAAAAGATAAGCAGCTGGACCAGCAGCAGCAGTTGACAGCCAAGGCTATGAGCGAGCGGGAAACCCTTCTTTTGGAACTGGATGAAGCCAAGGAGAAGGTGCAAAAGCAGGAAAACAAAGGATTTTTCGCCCGTTTATTTGGTAAATAAGAAAGAAAATCTCAGTTGAAAAGCTGGGATTTATTTGTCAAAGAAGGGATGGAGCCAGGATGGCAATAACAGGAGCGGACTCACTGTAGCCACTGTAACTTGACTACCCTTTTTCGCACAAATTTCTGAAAGAAGAATAAGATGAAACCAGAAAAACTTAGCTTTAAGCGCTTTTATCATAATTTAGATAAGATCCTAGTTCTCTTTTTCATGGTCTTTATGATGATGGAGTATGCTTGGATTCCCTTTAATTCCTACGCAGCAGAATACCTGCTCAAACAGACAGGCTATCTCTTTTTGTCTTACAACAATGCCTGGGCAGTCCTCAGCTCTAATTGGCTGGTCGGTCTAGGTTTTCTAGTCCTCGTTGTGGTCAATCTCTTTGTCGCCTATTTCCAGAGCGGCATGATTTTCATGGGGATTCGCAATCTCTTGGATAAAGAAAATCGACCGGTATTCGCTTTTCTTGGAAAAACATTCAGGGATAGTTTTGCTATTGTCAAGAAGGCTGGTCCAGGGAAAATGCTCTTTATCGTACTTTATATGGGCTTTCTTTTTCCTTTCTTGCGCCAAATTTTGAAAATTTACTATCTCAATAAAATTTTGGTTCCGGATTTTATTATCACCTATTTGGCAAATAATATTGTGTTCGCTGTTTTCATGGGACTTCTTGTGGTCGGCATGCTTCTGGTGGCAGTGCGATTAATGTTTGCCCTACCACAGCTCTTTTTTGAGCACGCAACAGTTCCTCAGGCAATTCGCTTTAGTCTGGCCAAGACTAAGAACCGCCTTTTCTTTTACGCTAGGCATCTTTTTTGGATTATTATCAAAAGCTTTCTGCTTTATACTTTTCTCTCAGCTCCAGCTATACTAGGACAGCAGTACGCGAACACTCAACCAAATGAGGTTGTCCTCTTTAGCGGTATTGTAGCTTTTGTCCTGATTAAGTTTGCCTACTATGCTATGTTGTCCTATTTCCTTCTCAAATTTGTCTCCTTCCTGACAGATCGTACCTTAAATGACTATCCAACGAAAAGAGGCCTATCTCTAATGCGTTGGTTTGTTCTGACTATTGCCAGCTTAAGCTTCGCATTAGAAGGTTATGTCTATCTAAATTTCCCTTTGGAGAACGTTCCGATTACGATTTCCCATAGAGGAGTTTCGAGGGAAAATGGAATCCAAAATACCGTAGAAGCGCTGGAAAAAACAGCCTTGCTCAAGCCTGACCTAGTAGAAATGGATGTACAGGAAACCAAGGATGGGCAATTTGTCATGATGCACGATGCCAACCTGAAGCAGTTGGCAGGCCTTGATGCCCAACCTCAAGACCTAACCTTGGCCGAATTAACTTCGCTAGAGATTTCAGAAAATGGCTATCGGGCTAAGATTTCTAGCTTTGACGATTACTTTACTCGTGCCAATCAACTCGGCCAGCGCCTCTTGATAGAAATCAAGACCAGCAAGAAAGACTCCAAGGATATGATGGAGCGATTCTTGAGCAAGTATGGTGCCAAAATCAAGGTTTATCAACACCAGATTCAGTCTTTGGACTATCAAGTTATCGATCAGGTAGTTAATTATGACTCTTCTATCCCAAGCTTTTTTATCCTGCCTTATAATACAATCTTTCCACGAACTAAGGCTTCTGGTTACACCATGGAGTATTCAACCTTGGATGAAAATTTTGTCAATAAACTCTGGCAATCCGACAAACGCCTCTATGACTGGACTATTAATGATGAGGATAGCATCGTCAAATCTTTTCGCTTAGGAGTGGATGGGATGATTACAGATGATTTGGAGTTGGTTCAGAATTCCATCAAAGAACTCAAGGATGATCCGGACTATACTACCCTTCTATTAAATAAGTCTATAGACTTGCTAAGTTTTTCTTAGAATAGCAGTGGAAAATGAACACGAGTAATAGAGTAGAGTCATTGCATGGCTACCATAATAT
>CAJPQE010000085.1:0-8210 GCA_905372795.1 Streptococcus cristatus
GATAATGATAGTTGAATTTCTAATTTATTTTAGTTTTATGAAATTTTTGATATTTAAAATAAAAGTAATGAAATAGTCAAAATATCAAAAATAATATAGGTAGACTTTATTTGTCAGAGATGGATATCCCTAACAAAAATAGATTATTTCTCTTCTTTTCCTGCTTATCATGGAATAAAACGAACGATTATGATATAATTTAGATAAATAATTCGTAAAAATACGGTAGTTTTTACGTGATGTGTTAGCTTGGTGCGTAAGCACCTATGATATTGGACATTGAGGTATCTTAGCTATGAAGCTTTTAGTTGTTGGTTCGGGTGGTCGTGAGCATGCGATTGCCAAGAAGTTGTTGGAGTCTCAGGATGTGGAGCAGGTGTTTGTCGCACCTGGAAATGACGGTATGACCTTGGATGGGCTAGACTTGGTGAATATTGGAATTTCCGAACATTCTAAATTGATTGAGTTTGTAAAGGCCAACGATATTGCTTGGTCCTTTATCGGTCCGGATGATGCCCTGGCAGCTGGGATTGTAGATGATTTTAACCAAGCTGGGCTCAAGGCTTTTGGTCCGACCAAGGCTGCGGCTGAGCTGGAATGGTCCAAGGATTTCGCCAAGGAAATCATGGTTAAATACGGCGTTCCGACAGCAGCCTATGGTACATTTTCCGACTTTGAGGAAGCTAAAGCCTACATCGAAAGGCAGGGTGCTCCTATCGTCGTCAAGGCAGACGGCTTGGCGCTCGGGAAAGGTGTCGTCGTTGCTGAGACAGTTGAGCAGGCAGTCGAAGCAGCTCACGATATGCTTCTGGACAATAAATTTGGCGACTCAGGAGCGCGTGTGGTTATTGAGGAATTCCTTGAAGGGGAGGAGTTCTCCCTCTTTGCCTTTGTCAATGGCGATAAGTTTTACATCCTGCCGACCGCTCAGGATCACAAGCGTGCCTACGATGGTGACAAGGGTCCTAATACTGGTGGGATGGGTGCCTATGCGCCAGTCCCTCACTTGTCACAGAGTGTGGTTGACACAGCGGTTGACACTATTGTCAAGCCAGTCCTTGAGGGCATGATCCAGGAAGGTCGCCCGTATCTTGGTGTTCTTTATGCAGGGCTTATCTTGACAGCAGACGGGCCTAAGGTCATTGAGTTCAACGCTCGCTTTGGAGATCCTGAAACTCAGATTATCCTGCCCCGCCTGACTTCTGACTTTGCACAAAATATCACTGATATTCTCGATGGTAAGGAGCCGAACATCACTTGGACCGACAAGGGCGTGACTCTGGGTGTGGTTGTCGCGTCAAATGGCTATCCGCTAGATTATGAAAAGGGCGTTGAGTTGCCAGCCAAAACCGATGGCGACATCATCACCTACTATGCAGGGGCTAAGTTTGCGGAAAATAGCAGAGCACTGCTGTCAAATGGCGGGCGTGTCTATATGCTCGTCACCACAACCGATACCGTCAAAGACGGCCAAAACACTATCTACAGCGAACTCAACAAACAAAACACAGAAGGCCTCTTCTACCGAACAGATATTGGAAGCAAGGCGATTAGATAAAGATGTAAGAAAAAGCGACGTAGTCGCCAAATACGATAATGGTCGTTTGATTTGCGAGCGTTAGCGAGCTAATATAGAACAATCACCGCCGTTGTGAAAGAACGATTGGATGATAAGCTAATCGTTCAGGGAAATCGGAAGACCCTGGGCTTCCGATTTAGGCATGAGACACCTTTGGTGGCTGCTGTCGTCCCTCACAACCTAAGGTGATTGTTGAAAGGAAAGAAAAGAAAAATCATGACTAAACCAATTATTTCCATCATCATGGGATCCAAATCCGACTGGGCTACCATGCAAAAAACTGCCGAAGTCTTAGACCGCTTCGGTGTAGCCTACGAAAAGAAAGTCGTCTCTGCCCACCGTACACCTGATCTTATGTTCAGACATGCCGAAGAAGCCCGTAGCCGTGGTATCAAAGTCATTATCGCAGGTGCTGGTGGTGCAGCCCATTTGCCAGGTATGGTAGCGGCCAAAACGACTCTGCCTGTTATCGGTGTACCGGTCAAATCACGCGCTCTCAGCGGTCTGGACTCGCTTTATTCGATTGTTCAGATGCCGGGTGGTGTACCTGTGGCAACTATGGCCATTGGGGAAGCAGGAGCGACCAATGCTGCCCTAACTGCCCTTCGGATCTTGGCCATTGAAGACCAAGACCTAGCAACAGCGCTAGCGGATTTTGCAGAAGAACAAGGAAAAATCGCAGAGGAGTCTACGAATGAGCTCATCTAAAACAATCGGAATCATCGGTGGCGGTCAGCTGGGACAGATGATGGCCATTTCTGCTATTTACATGGGGCACAAGGTTATCGCTCTGGATCCTGCAGCGGACTGTCCAGCCTCTCGCGTGGCAGAGATTATCGTGGCGCCTTATAATGATGTGAATGCCCTTCGTCAGTTGGCTGAGCGTTGCGATGTCCTCACCTATGAGTTTGAAAATGTCGATGCGGACGGTTTGGATGCTGTTACCAAGGATGGTCAGCTCCCTCAAGGAACGGACCTGCTCCGCATTTCTCAAAATCGGATTTTTGAAAAGGACTTTCTATCAAACAAGGCCCAAGTCACCGTTGCACCCTATAAAGTCGTGACTTCTAGCCAAGACTTGGCAGATATTGACCTGTCGAAAAACTATGTCCTCAAGACTGCGACAGGTGGCTACGACGGGCATGGACAAAAGGTTATTTGCTCAGAAGCAGACTTAGCAGAAGCCTATGCGCTAGCCGATTCAGCAGCTTGTGTCTTGGAAGAGTTCGTCAACTTTGACCTTGAAATTTCCGTCATCGTGTCAGGAAATGGCAAGGACGTGACGGTTTTCCCAGTTCAGGAAAATATCCACCGCAACAATATCCTGTCTAAGACCATTGTGCCAGCTCGCATTTCAGAAAGTCTGGCAGACAAGGCAAAAGCCATGGCGGTGCGAATCGCAGACCAGCTTAACTTATCTGGAACCCTCTGCGTGGAAATGTTTGCGACCGCTGATGACATCATCGTCAATGAGATTGCCCCACGGCCACACAACTCTGGACATTACTCTATCGAAGCCTGCGATTTCTCCCAGTTTGACACCCATATTCTCGGTGTTCTGGGAGCACCACTGCCAGCTATCCACCTGCATGCACCAGCTGTCATGCTCAACGTACTCGGCCAGCATGTCGACGCCGCTGAGAAATATGTCACAGAAAATCCAAGCGCCCACCTCCACATGTATGGTAAAATAGAAGCAAAACACAACCGCAAGATGGGGCATGTGACTTTGTTTAGTGGTGCGCCGGATAGCGTGGTTGAGTTTGGGGAGGGGATTGATTTTTGAAATGACAGAAGAATTTGATGAATTGCTAGATGATGAAATAACGACCGTAACACTGACTTATACGGACGATTTGATTGTTCCAGAGATTGCGGATAGAGAGGGGATTCATATTTTAGAGAGAGCTGGCAATCAGCTAGTCTTAGAATATTCTTGTTCCGTGAAGGAAGTTAAGGATTATCTGAGTAGTTACGGCCTGCCTAGACATCCTGAGAGAATTTCATTTGAATTTTCTATACATGAAGACTCAGAAAATGATAATCTTTAAAGTTAAATGGAGACCAGTTTATGATTCAAATCATCGTTAATGCTTTTGTGGAAGAAGGCAAAGAAACTGCCGTTGTGGAAGTGCTCTTTGCCAGTGCCGACCATGAAAAAGTAAAAGCCAAATATCAGGAATTAAAGATTCAACATCCAAACAATTATCTGGCTATCTATGATTTGCCATTGGATACGGATCTAAGTAGCTTGCCACACTATCCGTCGGTGGCGATAAGCAAGGAGGAGTTTGATTAGTCTATGAAAACTATCGGTCTGATTGGTGGTATGAGTTGGGAAAGTACCACATCTTACTACCAAATCATCAACGAAACCATCAAAAAAGAGCTGGGTGGCTTGCATTCAGCTAAGATTCTACTTTATAGTGTTGATTTTGCAGAGATTGAGCATTATCAGGCGATCGGAGACTGGGAGAAAAGCGGTCAACTTTTGGCAGATATTGCTCAGCGCTTGGAGCACGCTGGTGCAGATTTCATTGTTATTTGCACCAACACCATGCACAAGGTTGCTCCGCAGATACAAGAAATGATTACGATTCCAATCTTGCATATTGCGCAGGCAACTGCGCAGGCCTTGTTGGCTGACGGTATTCAAAAAGTCGGCCTCCTAGGGACCAAGTACACCATGACTCAAGATTTTTACAAGGAGAAATTAATAGAGTCTGGGTTAGAAGTGCTGATTCCAGACCAAGCTGGAATTACAGAGGTCAATCGAATCATTTATGACGAACTTTGCCTAGGGAACATCAAAGAAAGCTCAAAGCAGACTTATCTTGCCGTTATAGATGATTTGAAAAAAGCAGGCGCTGAAGCTGTTATCTTGGGGTGTACCGAGATTGGTCTCCTCGTCAAGCAATCCGACACCGACCTGCCTCTCTACGACACAACAGTGATCCATGCAGAGAAAGCAGCGGAATGGGCAGTAAATAAATGATTATGGAAGACAAGCACAACCGTAAGGTAGGTCATGTAACTTTGCTTAGTGGTGTGCCAAATAGTGTGGTTGAGTTTGGGGAAGGGATTGATTTTTAAAATGATAGAAGAATTTGATGATGTATTTGAAGATGATATTACTACTCTGACATTTACTTATGCGGATGATGTAGTCATTCCAGAAATTCCGGATGCAGAAGGTATTCATATTGTAGAGATAACAAACAATCGACTGGTTATAGAGCATACGCGCGATGATGATGAGGTCTATGAATATATAGAGAGCTGTGGATTAACAAGTCGCCCCATAAAACTTTCGATTGAATTTTGTGTTTACGAAGATCCTGAGGAAGAAGAAAATTTTTAGAATTTAATGGAGAAAATTTATGATTCAAATCATTGTGAATGCTTTTGTTGAGAAGGATAAGACTGGAGCAGTCGTCGAAGTCTTGTATGCTAGTAGCGATCATGACAAGGTGCAAGCTAAATATGATGAATTAGTTGCTCAATACCCCGAAAACTATTTAGCAATTTATGATTTGCCATTGGATACTGATTTGAACACACTAGATCACTATCTGTCTGTATGGATTGGGAAAGAGGAGTTTGAATAATATGACAAGAGTCTCACGGTATTTAATTATATCTGAAAAAAATAAATCAAATAAAATACTTCATGCTGAACCAGAAGAACTTATATCTTCAATCAATAAATCTACAGAGTTAGATTGTGAATCAGAATTCATTTCTGCTGAATCAAAAAAGTTTAAATATAATTTGAAATCAATTAAATTTGAAAACCAAACTAGAGATAAGAGGTTTTTTATCTTAGTTTTCCACTTGGATGATGAAAGCAATATTGAACAATTTGAATTTTTAGATAGTGAAATTCGTAATTTCATAGAATCTTATTCTGATTTAGAAATATTTATACTGGAAGACGCTATATCTCAGTACTATAGTAAAGAAGCTTATGAGTTAATTCATATTATTGAAAATAAAACACGAGCGTTAATTTCAGAAGTAATGTTTTTAAAATCAGAGACTCAGGCGTGGGAGCATCCGTTAACAAAGAATTTATCAATTAGAGATACAGGAAAATCAAATAATAAAAAATATAAGCCATTAGATGGTAAATATTTTAGTGATTTGACAACAATGTTGTTTACAATTTTTGATGATAAAAAAGATGATCGAAAAGATAATTTCAATAGTAATCTTAAATATTTTGACAATCTTATGCAGGAAGAGTTTTCTGAGTCATCTACTACAAAAATCGAAGAGTTACGAATAGCATTTGAAGAAATTAAGAAAACAGCCCCTCGATCTATATGGGATAGATATATTGCTAGTAGTTTGAAAGACAGTGAGAAGCTATTCAATAGTTTGAATACCGTGCTTAAGCAACTTGAAGCCCCTAGAAATGACATTGCACATAATACTGTTTTTCGTAAAGAAAGCTATACATCTTTAAGGCAAGATGTCGAAAAAGTGGTCTTACAGATTGATAAAGCGATTGAGGAATTTGAAAATAGGTCAATCTCTAAGTATTCTAAAGAAGAAGAAAAGGAAGTGCTAGATATTTTAGATAATTCTTCAATTGAAGAGACAGTCGTAGAAGAGACAACAGATGACGATTTAACTATAATTGTACCAGCACAAGAGGATGGGTTCCAGCAAGTTTTCTTAAAAGATAATGAATGGTATGATATTCGTATCGGAAAAAGAAGAACTAAGATAAGATATATTGCAGGATATGAAGTAAAACCAAGAAGTGGTATTCAATATATTGCAAAAGTGAAGGATATTATTCCATCTGAAAATTATTTTGGATATTGGAAGGTAATTTTTGATGGTAAAGCCCAACCATATGATCATTTAATTCCTTTAGGAAACACCTATCCACCACAGAATATAAGATATACAACGAAAAGAGAATTAGATGAAGTAGCTGAAAAGAATGAAACATTGGAAAAAATCTTTAATAATCCATATTAAACCGAAATTCAAATAAGTTTATACATATACTAAAAATATTTTGATTATTTTATAAATAAAAAAGCAAGCGCATAATTTAAATATTTGAATTTCTATAAAAATATAAAAAGAAAGGAGAAGAGGGCAAGTTCAAGTATTTGAACTCGAGCTAAAAGCGTCGGAAAAAAGATAGACTTCCTAGTGTGCAAGCACACAGCGTCAGTCTCCTATTTTTCTCTCGCTTTCTAGACGCTCTCTGTATCATAATCATGATCAACCGTTATTCTCGCCCCGAAATGGCGAACATTTGGACTGAGGAAAATAAGTACAAGGCTTGGCTGGAGGTAGAGATTCTGGCTGATGAGGCCTGGGCTGAGCTGGGTGAGATTCCCAAGGAAGATGTGGCCTTGATTCGCGAAAAGGCTGGCTTCGACATTGATCGCATCTTGGAGATTGAGCAGGAGACACGCCACGATGTGGTAGCTTTCACGCGGGCGGTTTCTGAGACACTGGGTGAGGAGCGCAAGTGGGTGCACTATGGCCTGACCTCGACCGACGTGGTGGATACAGCTTACGGTTACCTCTACAAGCAGGCCAATGACATCATCCGTGAGGATCTGCGTCGCTTCACCGACATCATTGCGGAGCGGGCACGGGAGCACAAGTTCACCATCATGATGGGACGGACCCACGGGGTACATGCGGAGCCGACGACTTTCGGTCTTAAGCTCGCGACCTGGTACAGCGAAATGAAGCGTAATATCGAGCGTTTCGAGATTGCGGCTGCGGGTGTGGAAGCTGGGAAAATCTCTGGTGCGGTTGGGAACTTTGCTAACATTCCGCCATTTGTGGAAAGCTATGTCTGTGAGAAATTAGGCATCCGTCCGCAGGAGATTTCGACCCAAGTTCTGCCACGTGACCTCCATGCTGAATACTTCTCAGCTCTAGCCTTGATTGCGACGTCTATCGAGCGCATGGCGACTGAAATCCGCGGTCTGCAAAAGTCTGAGCAGCGCGAGGTCGAAGAGTTCTTTGCTAAGGGGCAAAAGGGTTCTTCAGCAATGCCTCACAAACGCAATCCTATCGGCTCTGAAAATATGACTGGTCTGGCGCGTGTCATTCGAGGCCACATGGTGACGGCCTTTGAGAATGTCTCTCTCTGGCATGAGCGCGACATTTCCCACTCATCAGCTGAGCGGATTATCGCACCGGACACGACCATTCTCATCGACTATATGCTCAACCGCTTTGGTAATATTGTCAAGAACCTGACCGTCTTCCCAGAAAACATGAAGCGCAACATGAACTCAACCTTTGGTCTTATCTTCAGCCAGCGGGCTATGTTGACCTTGATCGAAAAAGGCATGACGCGAGAGCAGGCTTATGACTTGGTGCAACCAAAAACAGCCCAGTCCTGGGACAATCAAGTAGACTTCAAGCCTCTGCTCGAAGCGGATTCAGAAGTCACTTCCCGCTTGACTCAGGAAGAGATTGATGAAATCTTCAATCCTACTTACTACACCAAGCGCGTGGATGAGATCTTCAAGCGCGTGGGCTTAGATTAAACAAAAAAAGATGAGAGTGGGACAGAAATCGCTAATTCGCTAGAATTCGATTTCGTCGTCCCACCTCCGCACAGTTGAGTAGGGCTGTAAAAGCT
>CAJPQE010000086.1:0-7845 GCA_905372795.1 Streptococcus cristatus
ATTGAAATTGCTTAATAGTCTTCTCGTACTGAGCTAAGAGAACCGCTAAGGCATTTGAAAAATTTGTCAATAGTGGGACTTGGTGATTAGTGATTTTTGCATTGATTGCTCCCTTAACATCTCCTTTGAGACTTTCCGAATGTACCAAATTCACAAAAGAGGTCTTAGCCGTCTTGAGCTGAGCATCAATCGAGGTTTTTGAATTAGACAATGCTGTCTTCTGTTCATAAACCTCTTTCATATCGATTTTCATCTATCTCCTCCTTCAATACTATGGGTCATAGAAAGGATATTATGCTGAAAGTAATCTCTACGATACTGCTGGTCCACATAGGTTTGATCCAAAGTATCGCTGTAACCTTCTTGGATAACCCGTGAAATCAAATAACTCGGTATAAACAAAGGGTCTACATCTAACCTTAGACCATAAGGATAGATGCTGGCTAAATAATCAATATATTCCCGATCATCTGGTTCAGAAAGCAATCTGCGTCCCATAATCATCGCCATAAAAGGGACTTTAGCTTTCTCCATCTCAGACACCAGCTCTTCTGGAAGCAACTCGCGATCTAACTCTACCAAGGTACCTAAAGGAAGAATGGGAGACAAGAGTAAATCGGTGTAGGCTAGCCAAATCCGAAAGTCTTCCATTGACAAAATGAGCTCTGAATCTAAGTAAGTTAGAGTCACTTCCTCTTTTTCCCAATCAAGCTTCATCGTCACAGATGTACCAAGCAGACTATTGTAACTATAAAAAGACTCGTTCTTGAGAAGCACCAACTGAAGTCTACGGAAAGCATCACCTTGACTGACCAAGGAATGACCAACTTGCTCTAAGATAGATCCTTTATCCTCTTCTACTCCCACTAGAGCTAAAGAAGTTTGGTATAAAGCACTTATTTCATTCATTTACATAGCTCCTTTCTAACACTTTATTTGGCATTCGCCTGATTTCGATCATCCGTCACCTTGTTCTCAGCTGCCTGATTCATACGCGTTACATCGGTTGTCGTGAAAGTCTTGAGACTGCTAATTGCTGTATTAAATGACTTAATATCATTATTGAAGGATGTAAAAGGTGTCATTGTCGTTGCTGAAAAAGTTAACTCTGCCATATCTGAAATGCCAGAGATGCTTGTACTAACTGTAGAAGTAAGTCCTGTCCAAACTCCATAATCCGTTCCTGTATTCGCCATTATCTTCCCACCCTCTATTCTGAACTAGCTGAATTTGCCATAGACTGATAATAATTCATATTTTCATAAGCCGTTTTTACATCTATTGCTAAACGATCCGATTCAGCTTGAAGATTAGCAATTTCAGTATTTATACTATCTAAATTTGCTTCATGGCTTGCTTTATTGGTTGTAGCAGCAGTATTAGCAGAATCATACTTTTCTACGTACTTAGTTTTTCGATCCCCTTTAAACTGGGATTCATCTTCTACTTTAACTTTCTCTAAAGCATCTATAATACCTGTTTGAAAATTATTTATCTGTGTTGACAAGGATGTTTTGGCTTTCTCTAGCCTATCAATCTTTCTATCTACTGCCTTCTGTTCAGACTTCGCATTACTGTATTTCTGTGATTCTTCATTCGCTAGAGTTTGGTAATCAGATTCAATCGACATGTTTATCCTCCTCTATTTACTTTCGACTAAAATAAAAGAAGGATAGGAAGCAATCCTATCCCTCCATTTCAGAGCGCCCTTATCCTTTGAAACCAAAACTATTTGCATCCGCTGTATCACGTTCTGATACAGTGTTTGCATAACTAACCAATTGTTGATTAATAGAAGTCAACAACTCTTGGAACTTAACCACATCTCCGTGCAATTGTTGATATTGCTCAAGATAAGAATTAAAGGCACTACCTTGCCAGTGTGCTTGCATTTCACCATTAGCACTATTTACTGCTTGAATAGCTGCTTCAATTTGATCGCGAGCATTAGAATAAACCGAAGCTTGCGAGGTGAGTTCTTCTGGGGATAATGAAATTTCTGCCATAATTGGACTCCTTTTTACATTTTTTGTTCCTAATAGAACAGTGTACAAGGGTATTTTACTTCTTTTATTAATAATTGTCAAGTTTTTCCTAATCAAATTTACTTTCCGTATGTATAATGATAATGCTTCAATCTTCAAAATTAAAAACAACTAGCGTTCCTCTCAGAAGAATCGCTAGCTGCCGTATTAGCTTATTTACCTAATTCTTTATTGGTTACTTTCTCTTTTATCATGAACACTCAAGGTCAGAAAAACCACTTTTAAAAAGGGAGTTCCTCCTCTTCCAGCACCAAATCTGCTAGATCTGCTCCAGTATTATTTTCACGGAGCGCTCTCTGAGCCCGGCTTTCTAAAAGCTGAAAGCCACTGCAAAGAACTTCTGTCACATAATGAGTAGTTCCGTCCTTTTCATAGCGGCGACTCCGCAATTCTCCGTCCAGAGAAATCAAACTCCCCTTACTAGCGTAACTTGCCAAGGTTTCAGCCAAGCGCCCCCAGACAACAAGGTTGACAAAATCCGCTTCACGCTCTCCGTTTTGGCTCTTGTAACGGCGATTCACAGCCACTGTCGCACGCGCGACCGACTTGTCATTTGCTGTCTTGTGTAGCTCTGGTGTAGCCGTCAACCGGCCAATGATGATGACTTTATTATACATATTCTTTCCTCCTATCTATTTATTCGCGAGAAAAGACAAAAAAATCGTGAAAATCACGATTTCCTTTTCTATAGTAAGTCTTAAGACTGCCAGTGTTTAGCTGGATCAAAGGCCGTTCCGACCGTTTCATTATCCGCCAATTCAATGATACCACGTTTTTGCGGCGCATTTGGCAACTGGAGCTCCCGTGGGCTGCACATCATACCAAAACTCTTTTCGCCACGGAGTTCTCCTGGAAAGATGAGATTGCCCTTCGGCATCATAGCACCAGGCAAGGCCACGATCGTCTTGAGACCGACACGAGCATTCGGAGCACCAGCCACGATTTGAACGGTCTGATCAGCTGCCACCTGCACTTGGCAGATATTGAGGTGGTCACTATCTGGATGGGCTACCATCTCAAGGATTTCCCCCACAACAAACTTAGGATCACGGTCGTTAACCAGCTCGGCTTGGAAGCCTTCTTTGGTCAATTTTTGATTGAGAGTCGCAACCTGCTCATCCGTCAGCTGAACTTGTCCGCGCTCTGCAATTTCAAAAAGGTCTGACAGTTCAAAAATGTTCCATGCCACTGTCAGTCCATTATCTTCGCGGTAAACACGCGCAACATTTCCCTTGCGCTCAGCAGCCAACTTAGCTCCCTGATCATCAGCAGCGATGACCATCAGAACATCTCCAACATGCTCTTTGTTGTATGTAAAAATCATTTCTTCCTCCAAAAATACTTTAAATCTTCTTACAAATTTGCTAAAAAATCATTGATTTGACTCTTGGTCTTGCGGTCGCGATTGACATAGCGACCAATCTCTCGACCATCTTCCACGACAACCAGACTAGGAATTCCGTAAACGTCCCATTTTTGGGCCACAGCCATATACTGATCCCGATCCACCTCGACAAAGGTAAAGTCAGGATTTTCAGCTTCTATCTCTGGCAGAAAAGGCTTGATGAAGCGACAATCTCCACACCAATCTGCTGTGAAAAAGAAGACAGTCTTCCCCTTATGATCCACATAAGAAGCCAGCTCCTCCATACTTTGCGGCCGAATCATCACTCTTCCTCGTAGGTCAGCTGACCATTCTCATAGACGAAGGTGAAATGACGGTCGTCTTCTAGGACAACTCCTCCAACTGTGCGGCTGTCGCTTGATTCATAAAGTTCCACATAGACTGTTGCAATCGGTCCTCGGCTGGCAAAAAATTCCCGCACGACCCGAACAATCTCTTCTCTACTGCGTAGTCTTTTCTGTTCCTGTACGACTTTGGCTGCCCCAAAGGCCAGCGCTCCAGCCCCCAAAAGAGCTGTTGTTGTTAGAATGATTTTTTTAGCTTTCATGTAGAATATTTTAACACAAAAGCGCAGAGGCGACAAACAATATTACAGATTTCTCAGCTTCTTTTAGTTCATCCTGTTCTTCCCTCTAAAAAAGTGATAAAATAGAACCAGAAAGAAGGTAAATTTATGTCTGACTTATTTTCAAAAATCAAGGAAGTGACTGAGCTTTCAGCAATCTCCGGTCACGAGGCGCCTGTCCGCAGCTATCTGCGAGAAAAAATCACTCCTCACGTTGATGAGGTCGTTACCGACGGTCTAGGCGGCATCTTCGGGGTTCGGCATTCTCAAGCAGAAAATGCTCCCCGAGTTCTGGTTGCGGCTCACATGGACGAGGTTGGCTTCATGGTCAGCGAGATCAAGCCCGACGGGACTTTCCGTGTAGTAGAAATCGGTGGCTGGAATCCGCTAGTCGTGAGCAGTCAACGCTTCAAACTCTTTACCCGCGAAGGGCGAGAAATCCCTGTCATCTCAGGCTCTGTCCCTCCTCATCTGACACGCGGTTCTGGCGGACCAGTTATGCCACAGGTTGCAGACATTGTCTTTGACGGCGGCTTTGCAGATAAGGCAGAAGCTGAAAGCTACGGCATCCGTCCAGGAGACACCATCGTTCCAGACAGTTCTGCCATTCTCACAGCTAACGGAAAAAATATCATCTCTAAAGCCTGGGACAACCGCTACGGCGTCCTTATGGTCAGCGAATTGGCTCAAGCCTTGTCTGGTCAAGAACTAGGCAACCAACTCTATGTCGGCGCCAATGTTCAAGAAGAGGTTGGCCTGCGTGGTGCCCATGCTTCAACGACAAAATTTGCCCCTGAGGTCTTCCTAGCTGTGGACTGCTCCCCAGCAGGTGACATCTATGGCGGCCAAGGAGCCATCGGTGATGGAACGCTGATTCGTTTCTTTGACCCCGGTCATCTCATGCTACCAGCCATGAAGGACTTCCTCCTAACAACCGCAGAAGAAGCTGGCATCAAGTATCAATACTACTGCGGCAAGGGCGGAACCGATGCTGGCGCTGCCCATCTCCAAAGCGGTGGCGTCCCATCTACCACCATTGGTGTCTGCGCTCGCTACATTCATTCCCACCAAACTCTCTATGCCATGGACGATTTCCTGCAAGCCCAAGCCTTCCTACAAGCGCTGGTCAAAAAGCTGGATCGCTCAACCGTGGACACGATTACCAACTACTAATTTCGAGAAGCAGCCCGTTCTTCATTCGGGCTGCTATCTATTTTATCTAATATAATCTCTTTTAATTTTCCAATTTGAAGAAAATTTTGTTATAATGCTTAGCAGAGGTGAAACTATACATGAAAAAAATTGCTTTTGATTCAGAAAAATACTTAAACCTGCAGCGCGACCATATCTTGGAGCGCATTAATCAATTTGAGGGCAAATTGTACATGGAATTCGGCGGAAAAATGCTGGAAGACTTCCATGCTGCCCGCGTCCTACCAGGATATGAGCCGGACAATAAAATTAGACTGCTCAAAGAGCTCAAGGACCAAGTAGAGATTGTTATTGCCATCAATGCCAATAATATTGAGCATTCTAAAGCACGTGGGGACTTGGGCATTTCCTATGACCAAGAAGTGCTGCGCCTAATCGATACCTTTAATGAACTGGATATTTATGTAGGCTCAGTGGTCATCACTCAGTATTCCGGCCAGCCAGCAGCTGATCTCTTCCGCGCTCAGCTAGAAAAGAATGGGATCGACTCCTACATCCACTATCCAATCAAGGGCTATCCTACTGATATGGACCATATCATCTCACCTGAGGGAATGGGCAAGAACGACTATATTAAGACCAGTCGAAATCTGGTCGTAGTGACTGCGCCTGGTCCTGGTTCTGGTAAATTAGCTACTTGCTTGTCCAATATGTACCACGACCAAATCAATGGCATCAAATCAGGCTACGCTAAATTTGAAACCTTCCCAGTTTGGAATCTGCCCCTGCACCATCCGGTCAATCTAGCTTATGAGGCAGCGACGGCAGACCTGGACGATGTCAACATGATTGACCCTTTCCACCTGCAAACCTACGGCGAAACCACTGTCAACTACAACCGTGATATCGAAATTTTCCCAGTCCTTAAGCGTATGCTGGAGCGCATCCTAGGTAAATCACCTTATGCTTCTCCAACGGACATGGGCGTCAACATGGTGGGCTTTGCCATTGTCGACAATGACGCTGCTATCGAGGCCTCTCAGCAGGAAATCATCCGCCGCTACTACCAGACGATTCTAGACTTCAAGGCGGAGCGCATTTCTGAATCTGCTATCAAGAAAATCGAACTCTTGATGAATGACTTGGGCATCACACCGCTGGATCGTAAGGTTACAGTTGCTGCGCGTGCCAAGGCTGAAAGCACTGGTGAGCCAGCTCTGGCCTTAGAATTGCCAAACGGTGAAATCGTAACTGGTAAGACCTCCGAACTCTTTGGCCCTACGGCTGCTGTATTGATCAATGCCATTAAGAAATTAGCCAATATTGCCAAAGAAACCAAGCTGATCGAGCCTGAGTACGTTAAGCCAATCCAAGGTCTGAAAATCAATCATTTGGGCAGCCGCAATCCGCGCCTTCACTCAAATGAAATCTTGATGGCTCTGGCAATCACAGCCATGGAAAATCAAGACGCTGCACAAGCCATGCAAGAGCTTGGAAATCTCAAGGGCAGCGAAGCTCATTCAACCGTAATGCTGACAGATGAAGACAAAAATGTTCTGCGCAAACTCGGCATCCATGTAACCATGGATCCTGTTCATCAGTATGATCGACTTTATAGAAAATAAAAACAAGCTCTGTTAAAAGCTTGTTGAGAAAGCTGGCCCTGCCAGCTTTTTTTCTTAATAACGCTTAGACAGGAGAAAACGCAAGAGATAGTAAAGTCCCAAAACCAGGATAATGGTCAAGGTCAGAAACTGATTGAGATTTAAAATGATAGGAAAAATCATAGACAGAAGGCTCAGTCCTGCTGCCAACAGCAAAAGGATATCAAAGAGCAGAGTGCGAGTCTTTTCGTCAATCATCCGATTGCGTTCATCCGTCACCTGAATGTAGAGCCTATTAAAAGCTTCCTCCCGTTTCAAGGCAAGATTATAACGTAGAACCATCAAGGAAAGCCCTAAAAGCAGACCAACCATAATGCCTTCCTGTAAATCATCCAGAGAATGAATGTAGCTCCATCCCAGCCCCAGCCAGAGGACTAGGATTAGGATGCGACCGATGATAACCTTCCTTTGAAGTTTTTTCCGAAATTCTTGTTTAGTTACTATTTCCAAGTCAGCCTCCTATTTTTCATACGCTTGAAAAATTTTCAACATTACCACAATCAGGAACATTCCCACAACAGGCAGGATTTCCTTAGGGATAAGATTGGCTTGCAAATGGAGATAAGACAAGCCAACAACCACCAAAATAGCCAATATCCATTTACACAAATAAGTCCATTTCATGATTCATCCTCCTCAAAGAGAAACACTTCTTCAATCCTTAAATTGAAAAAGGATGCAATTCTATGAGCCAAAAGCAGCGAGGCATTGTAGCGGCCCTTTTCCAAAGAAATAATCGTTTGCCTCGTAACTTCTAGCTTCTCAGCCAGCTCCTCCTGGCTGAGCTTTTTTCTTTTTCGTAATTCTTGAATTCGATTTTCCAAGGCTGCCTCCTTTTTACGATGTAAAACAAACTTCACTTTTCAAATATAGTATAGCTTCCTTTACATCTTTTGTCAAGAAGAAAGCGGCAAAAAAAGGACTGAAAATTTAAACATTGCAGTCCTTTCATCATCTTTATTGATTTCCTTTGTTATTTGCTTTTTAAAGCCACAGTCAACTCGACACAGGCTC
>CAJPQE010000087.1:0-7758 GCA_905372795.1 Streptococcus cristatus
GGGACGACGAAATCGAATTCTAACGAATTACCGATTTCTGTCCCACTCTCCTTTTGATTTTATTTTGTTCGCATTTCACCTTGAGGGAAGTAAGTGCCTTCTGGCATGTCGTTGATGATGACATGGACAGCAGACTGAGGTGCGCCAGTATTTCTGACAACGGCTTCGGTGACTTCCTTAGCCAAAGCTTTCTTTTGTTCCAAGCTGCGGCCTTCAAATAAATCAATTCTGACAAATGGCATATGATTTCTCCTTTTCTTTTGCTAATCTTATTTTATCACAAATTAGGTTTTAAAGAATAGTGAATTGTGGTAAAATAATAGGAAGTACGGTCGGTCTTTCCAGCAGAGTTTATGGACAGTGCTGAAAGTCCTAGAAAGACAATACTTAGAGAGAATGTAAGAATAAAATGGCTCAGTTATATTATAAATATGGCACAATGAATTCGGGCAAGACGATTGAAATTTTGAAAGTGGCCCACAACTACGAAGAGCAGGGCAAAAGCGTAGTAATCATGACCTCAGCTGTCGATACACGTGATGGCTTTGGCGTTGTTTCCAGCCGCATCGGCATGAAGCGGTCTGCTATGGCAATCGAGGACCAGACAGATATTTTTGGCTATATTCAAAGTCTACCTGAAAAGCCTTACTGCGTTTTGATTGATGAGGCTCAGTTTTTGAAACGTCATCATGTCTATGATTTGGCTAGAGTAGTGGATGAGCTGGATGTTCCGGTCATGGCTTTTGGTCTGAAAAATGACTTTCGCAATGAACTCTTTGAAGGCTCCAAGCACCTCTTGCTCTTGGCTGATAAGATTGACGAAATCAAGACCATTTGTCAATATTGCTCTAAAAAAGCAACCATGGTTTTGCGGACGGATAACGGGAAACCCGTCTATGATGGCGAACAGATCAAAATCGGCGGACATGAGACCTATATTTCTGTTTGCCGCAAGCATTATTTCAATCCACCCATTAAGTAGAATGAGTTAGAAAATCAAGGAGATAGATTACAAAGATGAATATTTATGACCAGTTACAGGCAGTGGAAGACCGCTATGAAGAGCTTGGAGAATTACTCAGTGACCCAGATGTGGTCTCAGACACCAAGCGTTTCATGGAGCTTTCAAAAGAAGAGGCTTCAACTCGTGATACGGTAACAGCCTACCGTGAGTATAAGCAAGTCCTTCAAAACATCGTTGATGCTGAAGAGATGATTAAGGAATCTGGCGGAGATGCGGACTTGGAAGAAATGGCCAAGCAAGAACTCAAAGATGCCAAGGCTGAAAAAGAAGTATACGAAGAAAAGCTGAAAATATTGCTTCTTCCAAAGGATCCAAACGACGATAAGAATATCATCCTTGAAATTCGTGGAGCAGCTGGTGGTGATGAAGCAGCTCTCTTTGCTGGAGATTTGCTGACGATGTATCAGAAGTATGCGGAAGCCCAAGGCTGGCGCTTTGAAGTCATGGAAGCCTCTATGAATGGTGTGGGTGGTTTCAAAGAAGTGGTTGCTATGGTTTCTGGTCAGTCTGTATACTCTAAACTCAAGTATGAGTCTGGTGCCCACCGTGTGCAACGGGTCCCTGTGACAGAAAGTCAAGGCCGTGTTCATACATCGACAGCGACAGTTCTTGTCATGCCAGAAATCGAAGAAGTAGAATACGATATTGATCCAAAAGACCTTCGTGTGGACATCTACCACGCATCTGGTGCTGGTGGACAGAACGTCAACAAGGTTGCGACAGCCGTTCGTATCGTTCACTTGCCAACCAATATCAAGGTGGAGATGCAGGAAGAACGGACCCAACAGAAGAACCGTGAAAAGGCCATGAAGATTATCCGTGCGCGTGTGGCTGATCACTTTGCGCAGATTGCTCAGGATGAGCAAGACGCTGAACGTAAGTCAACGATTGGTACTGGTGACCGTTCAGAGCGGATCCGTACCTATAACTTCCCACAAAATCGTGTCACAGACCACCGTATCGGCTTAACTCTTCAAAAACTAGATACCATTTTGTCTGGTAAATTGGACGAAGTTGTAGATGCCTTGGTTCTCTATGACCAAACGCAAAAACTAGAAGAGCTGAATAAATAATGACCCTAGCTCAATATTTAGCTGAGTTAGAGCAGGAGCTGGTAGCAGCGGGAGAAGAAGCGGAAAGCCTGTCTTTCGTTTATCGAGCTCTCAATGACCTCTCTTTTACCGACTTTGTTCTCAAGCTTCAGGCAGAGGTTAGTCAGGAAGATCGTGACCAGCTGAAAGCAATTCATGAGCAGCTGCTCGCTCATAAGCCAGCCCAGTATATCATTGGGAGCAGTGACTTTCACGGCTTGACTCTCAAGGTGGACGAGCGAGTTCTGATTCCAAGGCCTGAAACGGAGGAGTTAGTGGAGCTGATTTTATCAGAAAATCCTGAAAGCTCTCTTTCTATCTTGGATATTGGAACAGGTAGCGGAGCCATCGCTCTTGCACTGGCAAATAGCCGTTCAAACTGGCAGATTACTGCTTCTGATCTCTCTGGCGATGCTCTTGCCTTGGCGGCGGAAAACGCTCAGTCCTGCGGCCTCAATCCTACTTTTGTCCAATCCGATTGCTTTGAAGCAATCAGTGGGAGCTTTGACATCATCGTTTCCAATCCGCCCTATATTTCAGAAGCGGATAAGAATGAAGTTGGACTTAACGTTCTGACCTCAGAACCTCACATGGCCCTTTTTGCTGAGGAGGATGGCTATGCCGTCTATCGGAAAATAGCAGAGCAGGCAGGAGACTATCTGACAGAAAAAGGAAAAATTTATCTGGAAATTGGCTACAAGCAAGGAGACGGCGTCAGGGAATTGCTGAAAAAACCTTTTCCCAAAAAACGAATCCGAGTCTTGAAAGATCAATTTGGCAAAGATAGAATGGTGGCGATGGACAATGGATAAGATAGAAAATACTCTGGCAGCAGGCGGAGCAGTTGTCCTGCCCACGGAAACGGTGTATGGCCTCTTTGCTCAGGCTTTGAACGAAGAGGCAGTTGAGCGAGTCTATGAATTAAAAAGAAGACCGCGTGACAAGGCTCTCAATCTCAATGTGGCTAGCTTGGAAGAGATTTATGCCTTTTCTAAGAACCAGCCCAGTTATTTAAAAAAACTCTATCAAGCCTTTCTACCTGGACCACTGACTATTATCCTCCAAGCTAATGACCGAGTTCCTGCTTGGATAAACTCAGGTATGGAAACTGTGGGCTTTCGGATTCCTAAGCATCCGGTTACGCTAGACTTGATTCGCAAGTATGGACCCTTGATTGGTCCATCCGCCAATCTTTCTGGAAAAGCCAGTGGCACTGATTTCCAGCAGATTATGCTGGATTTCCAAGAGCAAGTCTCGGGAGTAGAAGATGATGCTTCCTTGACAGGTCAGGATTCAACCATTCTGGACTTGTCTGGAGAAAAGGCACTTATTCTACGCCAGGGAGCCATTACCCGCGAGGACATTCTCGCCCAAGTAAGTGATATAACATTTTAACTATTAGGAGCCTAGCGCCCTATTTTCTCAAAAAAAGGAGACACCTTATGATTTTTGACCAAGAAGACTACAAAGCATTTGACAAAGAACTCTGGGATGCTATTGCCAATGAGGAAGAACGTCAGCAGCATAATATTGAGCTAATCGCTTCAGAAAATGTCGTTTCTAAAGCTGTTATGGCGGCTCAAGGTTCTATTTTGACCAATAAATACGCTGAGGGCTACCCAGGTCGCCGCTATTATGGTGGAACAGACGTAGTGGATGTTGTGGAGAGCTTGGCAATTGAGCGCGCTAAGGAAATCTTTGGTGCCAAATTCGCCAATGTGCAACCTCACTCAGGCAGTCAGGCCAATTGTGCAGCTTATATGGCTTTGATTGAGCCAGGCGACACAGTGATGGGTATGGATTTGTCTGCGGGTGGTCACTTGACTCACGGGGCTCCAGTCAGTTTCTCTGGCCAAACCTACAATTTTGTATCTTATAGCGTTGATCCTGAAACAGAATTACTGGACTTTGATGCTATCCTCAAGCAAGCCAAGGAAGTTCAGCCTAAGCTGATTGTGGCTGGGGCTTCAGCCTACTCTCACATCATCGACTTTTCAAAATTCCGTGAAATCGCGGATGCAGTCGGTGCCAAGCTGATGGTCGATATGGCTCACATCGCTGGCTTGGTCGCTGCTGGTCTCCATCCTAGCCCTGTGCCTTATGCGGATATCACAACCACGACGACCCACAAGACCTTGCGCGGGCCTCGCGGTGGCTTGATCTTGACAAATGATGAAGACTTGGCTAAGAAGATTAACTCAGCTATCTTCCCAGGCATTCAGGGCGGACCATTGGAGCATGTCGTTGCAGCCAAAGCTGTAGCCTTTAAAGAAGTGCTGGATCCAGCTTTCAAGGTTTATGCTCAGCAAGTTTTGGATAATGCTCAAGCTATGGCGCAGGTCTTCCGTCAGCATGACAAGTTCCGTGTGATTTCTGACGGCACTGAAAATCATCTTTTCTTGGTTGATGTCACTAAGGTTGTAGAAAATGGGAAAGTAGCACAAAATCTCTTGGATGAGGTCAATATTACGCTCAATAAAAACTCTATTCCATACGAGACTTTGTCACCATTTAAGACCAGCGGCATTCGTATCGGTACAGCAGCTATTGCAGCTCGAGGTTTTGGTGTCACAGAAAGTATCAAGGTAGCAGAGCTCATTATCAAAGCTCTGGAAAACGCTGAAAACGAAGCGGTGCTCAATCAAGTGCGGGCGGAAGTTCGCGAATTGACGGATGCTTTTCCGCTCTATGAAGGTTTGAACTAAGATGGACATTTACGTAAAAAAGGCCATCATTCATCAATTCAGTCCAGCTGATACCGAACTGCTGCTGGCAGATAAGTTTCTTAATATCACTCCCAAGATTGAGGAATACTTGCGTAAAAAAATCGAGCGAGTCTATTCTGACGAGGCTAAAACAGGCATGTTCGAACCTGATAATGTCTTTTTAGCCCAGCTTTCAGACGACTTGCTGGAAACATCAGTTACAGTGGCCAAGCTCTGGCAGGAGGAGTTTTCGGTCAGTGAAAACCAGAAAACCAACGATCTGATTTTCGTTCAGTTTGACAAGGAAGGCGTGGAGCATTTTGCTTTTCTGCGGATTGCGCTGCGGGAAACCCTGACCCACTTGGGTGGTGAGACGGATAATCCAATCAAGCTGACGCAGAACAATCTGCCTGGCTTTGGTACAGGTGCGGACGAGGCTTTGGTCATCAATCTCCAGTCTCGCAAGTACCATCTGATTGAAAAGCGCATCAAGTACAATGGTGCCTTTCTCAACTATTTTTCGGATAATCTCTTGCAGGTCAGTCCCAAGATTTCACCAAAAAAATCTATCAAAGCTCTGGAAAAAACAGCTCAAAAGATTGCTGAAAGCTTTAACACAGACGACTTTCAGTTCCAGTCTAAGGTCAAATCCAGCATTTTCAAAAATCTGGAAGAAAATGATGAATTATCTCCTGAAAAGCTGGCAGACGAGCTGTTTGACAGCAATCTGACAGCCAGACTTACCTTTATTGACCAAGTTAAGGAAACTGTGCCAGAGCCAATCAAATTTGATGAGATTGACAGCAGTCGCCAGAAAAAGAAGTTCGAAAATCAAAAATTATCCCTCTCCAATGGAATAGAGCTAATCGTTCCCAATAATGTCTATCAGGATGCTGAATCTGTGGAATTTATCCAGAACGACAACGGGACTTACTCTATTCTCATCAAAAATATCGAGGATATACAAAGTAAATAATGTTTAAATTTATCAGAAGATTGATTTTGCTCATCATTCTGGCTGTCATCGCGATAAAAGGCTATCAAGTCCATCATGATGTCAAGCAGGTTATGAAGTATCAGACTTTGGTCAGAGAAGTGCTGGACGAGCAGGACACGGCGGCCAATGAAGAGCTAGTCCTAGCCATGATCTACACAGAAACCAAGGGAAGAAACAACGACCTCATGCAGTCTAGTGAGAGTGCAACAGGCGAAATCAATTCGATTACAGACAATAAAGAAAGTGTCCGGCAAGGTATTCAGACTTTATCGGACAATCTAGAGCTGGCCAGTGAGAAAAAAGTGGATGTCTGGACGGCAGTTCAGGCCTACAATTTTGGTCAGGCTTATATCGACTATGTTGCGCAAAATGGCGGCGAGAATACGCTCGAGCTTGCAAAAAAATACTCAAAAGAAGTGGTTGCACCGAGTCTTGGCAATGTGACTGGAAAAACCTATTCATACTATAATCTACTTTCCATTTTTTACGGGCCCGAGCTTTATATCAATGGTGGAAATTACTACTATTCACGGCAGGTGCGACTAAATATGTACCTTATCCGCTTTATGGGATGGCTGTAAAAAGATGAGTTGAGCATGTTTTGTGTTTCTATAGTATCAGGGGCTGGGATGAATAATCTCAGCCTCTTATTTTTTGAGCAGGAAAGATGAAGCTTAGGACTATCCTTTGTGGTGGTCAGAATAAGAAAATGTTTTCCAACTTGAAGCTCGGACTAGAAAAGAAGCTAAAAAAATTTTATTTTTTCTTCTGTAGGACGGGCTTTTTGATATAATAGAGAGTATGAATAAAAGGGAAAAAATTTCAAATTATAAACTGTTACTGGCTCAGCTAGAAGCCTTATTGGAGGGTGAGACCAATGCTTTGGCTAATCTGTCGAATGCTAGCGCCCTGCTCAATCAAGCCCTGCCCAATTCGGTTTTTACTGGTTTCTATCTTTTTGATGGGAACGAGCTGATTTTGGGGCCCTTTCAAGGGGGCGTTTCTTGTGTCCACATTGCGCTAGGCAAGGGAGTCTGTGGGGAATCTGCTGAGAAAGAGCAGACGATTATCGTAGATGATGTGACCCAGCATGCCAACTATATCTCCTGTGATAGCCGGGCTAAGAGCGAAATTGTGGTACCCATGGTAAAAGACGGCCGCCTTCTTGGTGTGCTGGATTTGGACTCAGCATTGACAGGTGATTATGATAAGCTAGACCAGGAATATCTGGAAAAGTTCGTCCAGATTTTGCTTGAAAAAACGACTTGGAATTTTGAAATGTTTGGAGAAAAAGCCTAATGTATCAAGCTTTATATAGAAAGTACCGCAGTCAGACCTTTGGTCAGCTGGTTGGTCAGCAGGTAGTGGCCACCACTCTGCGGCAGGCTGTGGAGCAAGGGAAAATCAGTCATGCCTATCTCTTTTCTGGTCCTCGTGGAACAGGAAAAACCAGTGTTGCTAAGATTTTTGCCAAGGCAATGAACTGTCCGAATCAAAAGGACGGCGAGCCCTGCAATGACTGCTATATCTGTCAGGCTATCACGGAGGGGAGCCTTGAAGACGTCATCGAAATTGATGCGGCTTCTAATAATGGGGTTGATGAGATTCGTGATATTCGGGACAAGTCTACCTATGCGCCTAGTCTTGCCAAGCACAAGGTCTATATCATCGACGAGGTGCATATGCTCTCGACTGGAGCCTTTAACGCCTTGCTCAAGACCTTAGAAGAACCGACCGAAAATGTGGTCTTTATCCTAGCGACGACAGAGCTGCATAAGATTCCGGCGACCATTCTTTCTCGTGTTCAGCGATTTGAGTTTAAGTCTATCAAGACGCAGGACATCATTGGTCATATTGAGTGGATTCTGGAGCAGGAAGGCATTGACTTTGAGCAAGAAGGTGTGCAGATTATTGCCCGTCGAGCTGAGGGCGGTATGCGGG
>CAJPQE010000088.1:0-7737 GCA_905372795.1 Streptococcus cristatus
GCTGTAGACAATCTCTTTAAAAGCTAAAAACAAAGCTGTCCTCCTTTGAGATATTAAAGATCATTATATCATAAAGAAGCAAGCTAGAAAAACATATGAGACTAATGGTAACTAGATTCACACGAAAATCACTAAGTCGTATAGCGATTACCTAAGTAAGAAACATTCCTTGAAAGAAATTCATAAAATAAAAAGAAACAAGGGCTTCAGTTCATCTACCGAAACCGTTCTTGTTTCTTTTTCTTTACGCTTCGCACACTCTTTTTCTGAGCAGATTGAGAAACGCTTTACTGCTTGGTAAAGGTCAGAGTATCTGGATCATCATCTAGTTCGTCCACAAACAGCTGGTTGCCATTTTGACGATAGCTTTTGACATCGTCACCTACAATTAGTCTCTGCTTCGCTGCATCTACTTGTACCTGTTTGATTTCCTTACTGCCATCGACCTCGGTCTCAGTCCAAGTACCAGTCGAACCATTGATTTCGAGGACATGCTGGTCTCCATCATGGTCGGTTGCTTGGTAGCGTCCGTCTAGATTGCTGGTCTGACCTGCATTGGATGAAGAAGTCTGTTCTTGCGCAGGCTGTGATGTCTGGCTTTGGGTATTTTGTGATGAGTTAGCATTTCCTCCCTGATTAGCATTGCCTGAACAAGCAGTCAATAAAACTGCGACTGTTAATGATAAGATTTCAGTAAAGGCTTTTTTCGAAACAGTCATAGTGTTTCCTCCTTTTTTCTACATTTGTAGTTTATAATTATATTCTACAATTGTCTGTTTTGTTTGTCAATCATATAGCATTTTTTATCTAAAAATAAAAAATTCCCCAGCCTTACTTGACTGGAGATGTAAAATCTATTGCTTCTTCTAGAGGATCAAAGCTAGTCATCCTTGATGGCCGAGCCTTATGCCTTATCACCAAATAACAGAGTAGAATTCTGCAGATAGGGATTGGGGTACTTTCGAAGCAAATCTTTTACAGCTTCTACCAAAACCTTCTGCTCCATCTGACCTACTTGGTATCGTTCTAAAAGCAGCATAAAGTTTTCTTTTTCAGCTGGGAGGGCTTTTTTCTTAAAATAGCCCCAAACATGCTGAAAAGCATTACAGACCTGACCTCGGTTTTCTGGTAGGGCTATCGCCTGATCAATTAAATCTTGGACATGTGCTGCTTCCACTGAGTCGCTTTTTAGATATTGGCGGATTTCCAGATAAATCTTACTGGAATGACTGAGAACCAGATATTTATTTCTAGCCCAAAGAGTCTGACATTGGGATATTTGGTTTGAATTTTCCATGATTACTTTTCCAATAATCTTTCCTTTTATTCCGGAAAAATCCATTCAATATGTGGAGCTCGCTTACTGATTTCTTTATAAATAGTATTGAAATCAGCATCAACAAGATCATTCAAGTCAATCTCTTCCAGTATTTTTCCTTCTTCGTCTTTAAAATAAAGTATGCGATAAGTTGATCTCGAATTTTTAGAATAAGCACGTCTAATTTCATACTCGATTTGCTTAATATTTGTTAAATTAATGTGATTTATATCTTGGAAAACAGAGGGTTTAACATCAATCTTATCATCAGAAATAGTAAAAGCTGCAGGCTCATGAGCTTTCTTATAAGCCGAAACACCTAAAATAGTAACTATAATACCTGCACCAATTAGAATTGGACCCACATATTCATTATTTTGATTGAGAATTTCTTGCTCAGATTCCTTTTCTCTTCGGATAGAAGCTTGTTCGGACTCTAATTGTTTATTATAGGTCTCTACAAAAGCTTGCAGTCTTTTTTGCTCTTCTTCTGGTGTTTCATTCTCAGGTGCAAAATCTGATCCAAAAAAATATTTAGCCTTTTCAATAGTCATTGGACTTTCATCCAACCTTGCATCTTTTCGTTCAGACTCTAGCTGTTCTAAGCGATCACTATGGTTCCTACCACTACTATTTGGTGATTGCATCACCCCAATGAATATGAAGGTTCCAATAATGACAATAATAATAGCTACAATTTCAGCTGCATAACTTCTTTTATATCCCATTAAAATATTCTTTCTGTAAAATCTTTATTGGGACTAGGATACCATAAATCAAGTTTTTTATAAAGTCCTACTATTAGATAAAAGCAGCCCTTAAGGACTGCTTCTCTTTGTATATACTAGCGCACTTCTGCGCCGATATTTTCCTCCAAGGATTTTTCAATTTTTTCCATGTATTTAGCCACTTCATCATCGGTTAGGCTGTCTTCTGGATTTTGGAAGGTCAGTGTGTAGGCCATAGACTTGAGACCAACACCCAGCTTTTCACCAGAGAAGATATCGAAGAGCTTGATATCCGTCAAACGTTTCACTCCGGCAGCTTGAATCGCTTCAACAACCTGTCTGTGGCTGATCTCTGCTTTGAGCAACAAGGCCACATCGCGAGTAACAGCTGGGAATTTGGTGATTTCTGTAAATGGCTGTTCTGGCTCAAGACTCGCCTCAATAGCCGTCAGATTGAGCTCTGCCACATAGGTTTCTGGGATGTCATAAGCCTTGGCCGTCACTGGATGAACCTGCCCAACATAGCCCACTGGCTGACCTTTGATCGAAATCAGCGCTGTCCGACCTGGATGCAGACTCTTAAGCTGGTCAGTTGCTTGATAATCAGCTTCTAATCCCAAGCGATCAAAGAGCGCTTCAACCACACCCTTAGCATAGAAGAAGTCCACAGGAGTAGCTGGCGTCTGAAAATCTTTTTCACTTACCAAGCCAGTTAGGGCAAAGGCAAAGCTATTGATTTCGTTTGGCAGGTCTTCCTTAGGATTGCCAGTCTGCTCAAAGACTTTACCAATCTCATAGAGGGCTAGGTTCTTATTCTTACGAGCCACATTGTAGGCTAGGGAGTCCAAAATACCGGAAACCATGTTCTGACGAAGAACAGAGCGCTCCACTGTCATTGGCCACATGAGCTCAGTCAAGTTGATAGGATTGAGAGTGAACTCAATCGCCTTTTCTGGTGTCGTCAAAGCATAGGTAATGATTTCTGTCAGACCAACTCCCTCTGCTAAGGTCCGCACTTGACGGCGCAGTTGTTGTGTTGCAGTCAATTCACCAGCAGTCCCGTCATCTTTTGGCAGACTAGCTGGCAATTTTTCATAGCCGTAAATGCGGGCAATTTCTTCATAGAGGTCTGCTTCGATTGAAATATCCCAACGACGGCGAGGGACGCTGACAGTGAACTGTTCAGCATTTCCTGACAAGCCAAAGCCAAGTCTGCGGAAGACATCCACAATATCTGTATAAAGTAAGTCTGTTCCCAAAACTCGGTTGACATCCGCTAGACTGGATACCACTTCTATATCACTAGTGTCTAAGCTGCCAGCGGATACGATACCAGCCTGAACAGTTGCACCTGCCAAGTCTGCAATCATACTTGCTGCCGCATCCAGAGCTTCATTGACAGTTGCCACATTGATTCCTTTTTCAAAGCGGGAAGATGATTCCGAGCGCAGGTTAAGGCGACCGCTAGTCTTGCGGATTGATTTTCCATCAAAGACAGCTGCTTCCAGAACAACACGAGTGGACTTACCGGAAATTTCAGTCGCTGCTCCACCCATAACACCAGCCAAAGCCACTGGCTTATCTGCCACAGTAATGACTAGGTCGCTAACTTCCAGATCGCGCTCTTCGCCATCCAGCGTCACCAGTTTTTCACCAGCACGCGCTTCCCGCACGACAATCTGGTCACCCTCAAACGTATCCAGATCAAAGGCATGCATGGGCTGACCAAAGTAGAGTAGGATGTAGTTGGTCACGTCCACTACATTGTTAATCGGACGGATACCTTCGTTCATGAGGAGATTTTGCAGCCACTGAGGACTTGGGGCGATGGTAACATTTTCCAAGATACGAGCCGCATAAAACGATGCTTTTTCAGTCTCAAGGGCTACAGACAAGCTAGCCGCAGCCTCTTTATTCCCTTCAGTCAAAGGAAATTCTTTGAAATGAACAGGCTTATCGTAGATAGCTGCTACTTCGTGCGCCACTCCGCGCATAGACAAAGCGTCAGCCCGGTTTGGCGTGATAGAAAGCTCGATAATCTCATCGTCCAGGTCTAGATAAGGGAATACCTCATCTCCTGGTACAGCACTATCTGGCAAAATTTGGATGCCATCCGCAAATTCCTTTGGCACGACAGAATCAGAAATGCCCAGCTCACCGAGAGAGCAGATCATGCCCAGTGACTCCAAGCCACGGATTTTTCCTTTTTTAATCTTATAATTGTCGGCAATGCGAGCACCTGGCAAAGCCACCATAACCTTGATGCCTGCGCGAACATTTGGAGCACCACAGACAATCTGACGGTTCTCCTCTTCTCCGACATTGACTTGACAGACATGCAGGTGGGTATCTGGAACATCCTCACACGATACCACCTCACCAACAACAATTTTCGACAAGCCAGCAGCTGGTGATGTTACACCTTCCACTTCAATTCCTGTCGTTGACATTTTCTCAGCCAGCTCAGCGCTCGCCACATCAATGTCTACTAACTCTTTTAACCACTTATAACTTACTAGCATATTTAAGATACCAAGGGCGTCAAAAACGACTGAAAAATAGGAGATTTGCTAAGCATTCGATGAATGGTCGCAAATCTATCTTTTTTCCGAGTTTTTAGCCCGGGTTCAATTCCTTTCTCTATTCTATCGCTGAGGAACTTGACCAACCAAATTTTAGGGATTTGTCTGAAATCCTGATTTCAGAAACAAATCATCTAAATTTAAAGCTTTTAGGTCGTATCATTTCCTCTCTTTAAATTTTCTTGTTTATTTCAATTTCTTGCGCAGCAGCCAGTCTGTATCTACTGTCTCACCAGTGATATAGTCGTGCTGGCTGAATTTTTCAAAGCCGTATTTGAAGTAAAAATCTTGAGCTCTAAAATTCTTTTCCCAGACGCCCAGCCAGACCCAGTCAAAGCCTCGTTTCTCAGCTTCTTCTAAGGCAAATTCAAACATTTCCTTGCCCAAGCCTTGACCATGATAGGCTTTCAAGACATAGATCCGCTGAACCTCAAAGGCCTGAGGCAGTTCTTGCTCCGTTTGAGCCTGTCCCCAGTTAAACTTCAGAAAACCAGCAATTTCACCATCTTTGACAACAAAATAAGTCTCTGACTCAGGATCTGCCAGCTCCTTTTCGATAGTTGCAAGCGACAGCTCATTGTCAAAATAATGAGCCATATCAGCCTCCTTGATAAAAGGACCAAAGGTTTCTTGATAAGTCGCAACCTCCAACTCCCGCAGGAGGGTCGCTTCTTCTTTCTTGACTCTGACTAGCATACTGCACTCCTTTCTCAGAAAAGCTGCATCTATGAATACAGGTTTCTACTTAAACTGCTGAGAAAAACGAATATCTCCTTGGTAGAAGCCACGAATGTCGTTGATACCGTAGCGAAGCATAGCTACCCGCTCTTGACCAAGACCAAAGGCAAATCCAGAGTATTTCTCTGCATCAATACCGCTCATTTCTAGCACGCGCGGATGCACCATACCAGCTCCCATAATCTCAATCCAGCCAGTCTTCTTGCAGACATTACAGCCGGCTCCGCCACACTTGAAGCAGGAAACATCCACTTCAACAGACGGCTCTGTGAATGGGAAGTAAGATGGACGCAGACGGATACTACGATCTTGGCCGAACATCTTCTGAACAATTAGCTGCAGCGTTCCTTGCAGGTTTGCCATGGAAATATTTTCTCCAACCACCAAGCCTTCAATTTGATGAAACTGATGGGAGTGAGTCGCATCGTCTGTATCACGACGGAAAACACGTCCCGGAGAGATCATCTTGAGTGGCCCTTGGCTAAAGTCATGAGCATCCATGGCACGAGCTTGGACAGGAGAAGTGTGAGTACGCAAGAGGATCTCTTCTGTAATGTAGAAAGTGTCCTGCATATCCCGTGCTGGGTGGTCCTTAGGTAGATTCATCCGCTCAAAGTTATAGTAATCTGACTCAACTTCAAAACCATCCACAACCTGATAGCCCATACCGATAAAGATATCTTCGATTTCTTCACTCGTTTGGGTCAAAATATGGCGATTTCCAGCTGGAATCTTACGACCTGGCAGGGTTACATCCAAGGCGTCATTGGCCAGCTGGGCTGCGACTTTCTGCTCTTCCAAGATTTGAGCTGCTTCTTCAAAGGCTGCATTCAGCACATCTCGTGCTTCATTGACGTGCTTCCCGATAATAGGGCGCATCTCAGCAGAAACATCCTTCATCCCTTTGAGAATCTCAGTAAGACTTCCTTTTTTCCCTAGGACAGATACTTTCAGCTCCTGCATGTCCTTAGCATTTTCCAGAGTAATGGTCTGCAATTGGGCTAAAGTTTCCTCACGCAGACTCTGCAATCGTTCTTCAATTGTTGACATAGTTCCTCCAAAATAAAAACCGCGGTCTCACTCACACCGAAGCGGAGCGTTGACACGCGGTACCATCCGTTTTTTATCTGGCAAGCCAGACCTTAATTACCAACCCCAAAGCAAGTGAATTCGCCTAGCTTTCATCTAGAGAGCTCTCAGTCGCTGGCTCCCCTCCCTGTTAAACTTCCCTTAGGTTACTGGTCTTGCGGATTGCTATTCAATTATAATTCATTCTAACAGATTTCTAAACATTTCGCAAGCTCAGTTAAAGAATTTACAAGAAGAGACTATCAAGAAAAAGAAGCCTGTCAAACAACAGACTTCCTTTCTTTCTATTTAATCACTTGTCCTGCTTCTTTGAGAGCATCTTCTGGTACAGTGATACCGAGTTCTTTGGCATTTTTAGTATTGATAACAGATTTACCTTTATCAAAAATATCTACTGCAGTGTCAGCTGGTTTAGCACCTTTAAGGACTTTAGCAGCCATTTTACCTGTCGCAACACCGAGGTCATACTGGTCTACAACGACAGAGGCAAGACCGCCTTCTTCTACCATGGCTGTCGCACTTGGATAAATCGGTTTCTTAGCTTCTTTATTGCTGGATACAACTGTCGCAAATGCTGACGCAATGGTATTGTCAATTGGAATCCAGATAGCATCAACCTTACCAGTCATGACATTCATGGTTGAAGCAATTTCATTGGTTGAAGGAACAGAGTATTCCTCTACCTTGAAGCCTGCCTCTTCAGCCAATTTTTTAAACTCTTCTACCTGAGCTTTGGAGTTGTCTTCACTGCTAGAATAGAGGGCACCGATTGTTTTTACATTTGGCGTCAATTTTTTAATCAACTCCAGTTGTTGCTTAGCTGGATTGTGGTCAGAAACACCTGTGATATTACCACCTGGCTTTTCCAGATTTTTCACTAGGTTTGCTCCGACTGGATCTGTGATAGCTCCCATGACGATAGGCTTGTCCTTAGTAGCCGCAGCCAAGCCTTGCGCAGACGGAGTCGCAATCCCAATCAGCACATCATTGTCATTGGACACCAGCTGCTTACTCATGGTAGAAACCTTGCTCTGATCTCCCTCGGCATTCATAAAGTCAATCTTAATCTTGTCGCCTTTATAGCCTTCCTCAGCTAAACCATCTTGAATTCCCTTGTAAATCAAATCAAGCGAAGGGTGGCTGACATATTGCAAGACACCAACTTTGACTGTCTTACTATCGTCGCCAGTCTTAGAGCCGTTGCTCTTTCCGCTCAAGCTGGAATAAGCCATCCCACCGATTACCAAAATAGCCAAGAGGCCTAAAATAGTCATTAAACGTT
>CAJPQE010000089.1:0-7706 GCA_905372795.1 Streptococcus cristatus
TCAAGATCCCTTGGTTTACAGTTGGGTGGAAACGAAGTCCGCCTTTATATGGTCCAACAGCTGAGTTGAATTGAACACGGTAACCACGGTTCACTTGGACTTTTCCATCACGGTCAACCCAAGGAACACGGAAAGAAATCACGCGCTCAGGCTCGGTGATACGTGCCAAGATGTTTTCTTCGATATACTCAGGGTGTTTTTCAAATACAGGTTCCAAAGTGCTGAAGAATTCTTCAACTGCCTGAAGAAATTCAGCCTCGTGCCCATTACGAGCTTTTACAGTTTCAAACACGCTTTGGATATATTCTTTATCAGATGTCATATCGTTCTCCTTTTTGTTGTTATATTTTATTACATGAGCCATTATAGCAGAATTTTTTTAGGGTGTAAAGAAAAAAGTTGAATTTTCTGAAAATTTCCATAATATTTTTTTGAAGATTCTAGGTGGAAATGCCGAACCTTTTGCTAGAAAATTAGGATAAATTTTTTATAGGAAGAATTTTAATGATATAATAGAGAAAATTAAGGAATAAGAGGTCAAAATAATGACAACAACCAAGACAAAAATTGCAGGTTTTGATTTTGATAACTGCCTGATGAATGCTGCAGGAGTGGCTTGTATGACAGTCGAAGAGTTAGAAGAAGTCAAAAACTCTGCTGCAGGAACCTTTGTGACAAAGACGGCTACGCTGGACTTTCGTCAGGGCAATCCAGAACCACGCTATCAGGATGTGCCACTGGGCTCTATCAACTCCATGGGCCTGCCCAATAATGGTTTAGATTATTATCTTGACTACTTGCTGGAGCTGCAAGAAAGCGAACCAAATCGCACTTTCTTCCTTTCCTTGGTTGGTATGTCGCCAGAAGAAACCCACACCATTCTCAAGAAAGTGCAGGCAAGCGACTTTAAAGGGATTACTGAGCTCAATCTCTCCTGCCCAAATGTCCCTGGCAAGCCACAGATTGCTTATGATTTTGAAACGACAGAAAAAATCTTGTCAGAAGTTTTTGCTTATTTTACTAAGCCTCTGGGTATCAAGCTGCCTCCTTACTTTGATATCGTGCATTTTGATCAGGCCGCTGCGATTTTTAACAACTATCCGCTCAAGTTTGTCAATTGTGTAAATTCAATCGGAAACGGTCTTTATATAGAAGATGAGTCTGTCGTCATCCGTCCTAAAAATGGTTTTGGCGGTATTGGCGGCCAGTACATCAAGCCGACTGCTCTGGCCAATGTCCATGCCTTTTACCAGCGCCTGAAACCAGAAATCCAAATCATCGGAACTGGGGGCGTCCTGACAGGGCGCGATGCCTTTGAGCATATCCTCTGTGGTGCCAGCATGGTGCAGGTAGGAACAACCCTTCATAAAGAAGGAGTGGCAGCCTTTGAGCGTATCACCGCAGAACTCAAGGCGATTATGGAAGAAAAAGGCTATGAAAGCTTGGAAGATTTCCGTGGAAAGTTGAAGTATATTGATTAAACGTTTAAGAAAGAGAGAGTGGGACAGAAATCGGTAATTCGTTAGAATTCGATTTCATCGTCCCACCTCCGCACAGTTGAGTAGGGCTGTAAAAGCTGATGAAATCAGCGTAGTAGAGCCCACTCAACCACTGCGTCTTGCTCGACAATCCAAAGACAATTGAGAGGCTAGGACTTTTGTCCCAGCCTCTCTTTTAGTATTTTTAGGGCGAGTAGAAAAAAATCCCTCCAAGATTAGATAGGAAATCTTGGAGGAACATGGATAATTATTTATCTAGAACGTTGTTTACCAGCGTTGCGATTCTTTTTCTTTTTATTGTTTTGAGTGATCGCTTGGCTCGCTTTTGGTGTCACATCTTTGATGCGACCTGCATTGCTCATGGCTTTCGGAGGATTCTTTTTGTATTCTTCTGCTACTTGCTTTCTGATCCGAGGACGCATTAAGTAGTTAATGATGAATTGTTGGATAATTTGAACGAAACCACCGACTACCCAGTAGAGCGTCACAGCTGCTGGTGACATGAAAGAGAAGACTACGATCATAATCGGGCTCATGTAAGTTGCACTCTTCATCTGCGCTTTTTGGGTCTCATCTTCGATACCATGTAGGGAAAGAAGTGACTGGATGTAGTAGAGTACCCCGACAATGAGAGTCAAGGCTAGACTAGGTTTTCCAAGATTGATGCCAAGGAATGTACTGCTGGCTACACCGTTTGTGTATTGGGCAGCAAAGAAGAGGGCTGAGAAGAAAGGCATTTGAATGAGTAGAGGGAGGCAGCCGATACCGCCAAACATACTCAGACCATTTTCTCTTTGAGCAGCCATAAGTTCTTGCTGCGCTTCTAGTTTTTCTTCTTGAGTTTCGGCATTATTGATTCGTTCTTGGATAGGGGCAAAGATGGGCTTGAAGTAGTTCATCTTTTCTGACTGAAGAGTAGCCTTCCAAGACTGATAGATTCCCAATGGGAAAATAATCAGCCGCACGATGAGTGTAACGATAATAATTGCTAGACCATAATCAAGGCCTGAATCCTTGGCAAAGAACTGGATGCTATCTGCCATAGGCCGACCAAGCACGTCCCAAATGATACCAGAAGGATTGCCAGCCTTATCTCGTCCGACACACCCTGTCAATAATAGAAGGAGGGACAAGCTCATTCCAGAGAATAAAATACGTTTAAATGTTTTCACGAGTTCATTTCCTTTGTTTCTAAAAAAATAATACCTATCTATTCTACTGTTTTTTAAGGAAATATACAATAGTTCTACAGACCTAATTTGCAATTTTAAAGTCGGTATAGGAATCAAAATTGGCCACGGTGACATCTAAATAGCTGACTTTTGAAAAAGGAGTTGGTCCCTTGCGGATTTCTTGAATGAACTTGGCCATGAGGGCAGAGCTTTCAGCTTGAGCCAAAATTTCGACTGTACCGTCGTCATTATTCCAGACACGACCGGTAATCCCGCCAATCTGCAAAGCAAGGGAGTAAACGCCCCAACGAAAGCCGACGCCTTGGACTCGTCCTTGCGCAATCATTCTTACTTTTTGCATCGTTACCTCCTTTTGTAGCGGTTTGAAACTCGCTTCTCAGCCCATAGCGTAGCGAGCAGTTGCTTGCTGGAGACAAGATTTTCTCTGAAGCTAAGTCTAGAGGATGAGTTCAAAACTGCTAGATTGTGTTATAATGTATTTATGAATATTATAACCTCAAAAGCCAATAATGTGGTAAAAAAAGCTAAAAAGCTGCATCAAAAAAAATATCGTAGCAAGTCGTATTTGATTGAGGGCTGGCATCTTTTTGAGGAGGCTCTGGCCAGTCAGGCACGGATTCTGCGAATTTTTGCCTTGGCAGAGTACGAAGAGCGCTTGGCAGCATTTTCTCAGACGATTTTTGTCAGTCCAGAGATTCTTAGTGATTTGGCAGATAGCAAGACCCCTCAGGGAATCGTTGCAGAATTAGCCTTTGAGGAGCAGAATATTCCAGAAAAGCTGGAAGGTGCCTACCTCTTTTTAGAAGATGTGCAGGATCCTGGCAATGTCGGAACCATCATCCGAACAGCGGATGCGGCGGGATATCAAGGAGTTTTTATCTCTAGTCACTCCGCTGACATTTACAATCTCAAAACCTTGCGTTCTATGCAAGGTAGCCATTTTCATCTGCTCATTTATCGCGTGAGCAGAGAGGATATGCTGGCTCTGGCTCGTCAGAATGACTTACAAATTCTGGCTTCGACCTTATCAGAAGATTCTGTGGATTATCAAAAGGTTGAAAAACATGAAGATTTCCTCCTAGTCATGGGTAATGAAGGGCAAGGAATCAGCCAAGAAATGACGGATGCGGCTGATGTTTTGGTTCATATTTCCATGAAGGGGCAGGCTGAAAGTCTTAACGTAGCTGTGGCAGCCGGCATTCTGATGTTTGCTTTAAGCTAGCTTTTAGAAATCTCTCTATAATAAAACTAAATGGAGGTGATGACATGCCTTACAGAGAAGATGATGAATTTATGGCCTATGTGGGGCATTTGATCGAGAAGCCCAGCGTCCAACGCTTAAAAGGAATTACGCATCATATTCATTCCAATAGGCTTGAACATTCGATCAATGTCAGTTATACTAGTTATAAGATTGCTAAAAAATTTGGCTGGAATGCCCGCAGTACAGCACGAGGTGCTCTTCTGCATGATCTATTTTATTATGACTGGCGCGAAACCAAGTTTAAAAAGAGTCATGCCTGGGTTCATCCCCGCCTAGCAGTCCGAAATGCCCGCAAGATTACCAAGCTCAATCGAGTTGAGGAAGATATTATCATCAAGCATATGTGGGGAGCGACCTTAGCACCACCCCGCTACAAGGAGTCCTTCGTTGTAACTATGGTGGACAAGTATTGGGCGATCAAAGAAGCGACGGCGCCTTGGCGACAAAAGCTGAGTGGGCGTAAAAAGTATCATCGAAAGATGATGAAAAGTTAAAATGTAAAAAGGAGACATTATGAACAATACAGTTATTCAAGAAAACAGTGGACTTTCTAGTTTTTATTCTAAGGTCTACGGATTTGTTGGGATGGGAATTGCTATCTCTGCCTTGGTTTCAGGCTTAATGCTGACGACCTTCCAGACAGCTCTAGTTGAGATTTTGCTCCATTATAGCTGGATTTACTATGGAGCTATCTTCATTGAGCTGGCCTTGGTTTGGTCAGCTTCCAGCAGAGGCCTTCGCAATAGTCCAGCTGCTCTTCCCCTCTTTTTGAGCTACTCAGCTCTAAACGGATTTACCATGAGTTTCATTGTGGCCATGTACACAGGAGGCGTAGTTTTCAAAGCATTTGCAGTTAGTGCAGCTGTTTTCCTTGTCATGGCAGCCATGGGCGTCATCATTAAAAAAGATTTATCTGGCATGGGCCGTGCTATGATTGCGGGCTTGATTGGGATTGTGATTGCAAGTTTTGTCAATATTTTCCTGGGTAGCGATATGATAGACTATATTGTCAGCTATGTCAGTGTTGTCATTTTCGCAGGGTTGATTGCTTGGGACAATCAAAAGATTCGCTATGTCTATGAACAAACGGGTGGACAGGCAGGTCTTGGCTGGGCTATTTCTCTAGCTTTGAGCCTCTACCTTGACTTTATCAACCTCTTCCTCAGCATCCTTCGTATCTTTGGAAGAAATGACTAATAAAACATGGATAGTTTCCTCAATGAATGAGGAGCTATCTTTTTTTGTTTGAGGGGGATTTCAGAAGTTGGATAGGAGTAGCAGTAAAAGTTTTGCAAACTGTTAATTTTTTGATATACTAACTAAAAATATATTTGGGCAATGCATTCGTCTATTGCTCTGGAAAAGAAAGGAAGTTTCTATGGATATGTTATTTATCCCAGGCTGGTTGATTTTTGCAATCGTTGCAGCCATTGTGCTTATTATTCTTTTGGCTAAGGGCTATGTCAATGCTAAGCCAAATGAAGTAGTCGTTATTACTGGTCTGCGTAAGCAGCGTCATTTAAGAGGTAAGGCTGGCTTCATGATTCCTTTTGTAGAGCAGCGCTCTTATCTGGATATTGAGCAGTTTTCTACCGACGTCCGTACTTCTGAGTCTGTGCCAACACTTGATTTTATCAACGTTCGTGCCGATGCAGCTGTTAAGCTGAAGATTGGTACTACGGATGAAATGATTGAGCGTGCGGCAGAAAACTTCCTTAATTGGAACACAACAGATATTTCCAACTCTGTCCAAGATGTTCTCGAAGGGAACCTTCGTGAGGTAATTGGCCAGATGGAACTGCGCAAGATGGTCAATGACCGTCAGGAATTTGCCTCTAAAGTGCAAGATAACGTGGCACCAGATTTGGCTAAGATGGGTCTGGAAGTCATTGCCTTTACCGTTCAATCCTTCTCTGATGAAGGTGGCGTGATTGACAATCTCGGTATCGAAAATGTCGAAACGATCAAGAAAGACGCTTTGATTGCCAAGGCGAAGGCTGAACGTGAGCGTAAGGAAGTTGAAGCTGAGCAGGACAAGTTGGCTAACGATAAGCGCGTGGCTGCTGACTTGGAAATCGCTCAAAAGCAAAATGAACTCAAACTGAAACAAGCAGCCCTCAAGCAGGAAGCAGATATCGCGCAAGCTAAAGCTGACGCGGCTAAAGGGATTGAGGCAGAAATCCAGCGTCGTGAACAAGAACGTGTGGCAGCAGAAGCCAACATCATGAAGCAGGAAAAGGAAGCGGAAGTCAAAGAACGGGAAGTTAAGGTTCGTGAGCAGGAATTGGATGCCAATATCCGCAAGCAAGCCGAAGCTGAAAAATATGCCCGTCAACAGGCCGCAGAAGCGCAATTGATTGAACGTCAGCGTCAGGCCGAAGCGGAACTCTTTGAAACACAAAAAGAAGCGGAAGCCCGCAAGGCTCAGGCCGAGGCTGAGAAATTTGCGCAACTACAAGAAGCAGAAGCTATTGAAGCCAAAGGACGTGCAGAAGCGGAAGCCATTCGTCTTAAACTAGAAGCGGAAGCCCAAGGTTTGGACAAGAAAGCAGAAGCCATGAAGAAGATGCAGGAAGCTGCGATTACGGAAATGATTGTCGATAAATTGCCAGAAATCGCTCGTGCGGTAGCAGAGCCATTGACCAAGGTAGATAAGATTACCATGTATGGTGAAGGCAACGCTTCTAAAATGGTCGGCGACATCATGCAGAGTATTGATCAAGTTTCTCAAGGGGCAGGCTTTGACATCCGTCAACTGTTAGCTGGAGCACTTGGCGTCAATATGACTGTCAACAAGCTTAAACAAGATGAACAAGCTGTCATCGAAGTTGATGAGAAATAAATCCAAATGTATCTATGATATCCAAACAGCTAGGAGTTGAAACTTCTGGCTGTTTGTTTATCATCCATCAGAAAAGCATTTCTATCAGCTAAATACTTTTCATTACCATGTAAAAATGTTAAAATATAACAGATTAAACAACTAAGATTATAGGAGTAGAAAATGACAAAAGCTAACTTTGGTGTCGTAGGTATGGCCGTAATGGGTCGTAACCTTGCCCTAAATATCGAATCTCGTGGTTATACAGTTGCCATTTACAACCGTAGTAAGGAAAAAACAGAAGACGTAATCGCTTGCCATCCTGAAAAGAACTTTGTACCAAGCTACGATGTAGAGTCTTTCGTTCAATCTATCGAAAAACCTCGTCGTATCATGCTCATGGTTCAAGCTGGACCTGGTACAGACGCAACTATCCAAGCTCTTCTTCCCCACCTTGATAAGGGTGATATCTTGATCGACGGAGGAAATACTTTCTACAAAGATACGATCCGTCGTAATGAAGAATTGGCAAACTCTGGTATCAACTTTATCGGTACAGGGGTTTCTGGTGGTGAAAAAGGTGCCCTTGAAGGTCCTTCTATCATGCCTGGTGGACAAAAAGAAGCTTACGAATTGGTTGCTGATGTTCTTGAAGAAATCTCAGCTAAAGCGCCAGAAGATGGCAAACCATGTGTGACTTACATCGGTCCTGATGGAGCTGGTCACTATGTGAAAATGGTCCACAACGGTATCGAGTATGGTGACATGCAATTGATCGCAGAAAGCTATGACCTTATGCAACACTTGCTGGGTCTTTCTGCAGAAGACATGGCTGAAATCTTTACTGAGTGGAACAAGGGTGAATTGGACAGCTACTTGATCGAAATCACAGCTGATATCTTGAGCCGTAAAGACGATGAAGGTCAAGA
>CAJPQE010000090.1:0-7547 GCA_905372795.1 Streptococcus cristatus
AACGTAGATCAATGGGAAAAGCTTTATTAACAGATGAAATCATTGAGCGGGCCAATCGTGGAGAACATATTGATGGTCCCTTGCTGATGGACGATGAAGAAACTAAGGTCATTTCTATTGCTAGAAAAGGAACTTTCGGCTATGCTGCTCCACGGCAAGCTGTCACTCAGGATACTCTGCAGATTGAAGTTGAACCGACAGTTATCAAAAGTCGTCGAATCGAAAATCAAAAACGAAGTATTTTTCAGGCTAAGTTAAACAAAATCCTGTTCTGGATTGTGCTTCTTTTGATTGGTTTAATTGCGGCCATTATTTGGCTATGATAAAGAAGGGAAGTGACGGAAACGAGAAAATGAAACTCTGCTTCCTCTCCCTCTTTTTAATGTAAAAAAGGAAAGAATAAATCATGAAAATCGGAATTATCGCGGCTATGCCTGAGGAATTGAAGCTGCTGGTGGAGCATCTGGAGATGGCTGAGAAACACCAGCGCCTAGGGCATGTCTACCATACTGGTCGGATTGGCCATCATGAGGTCGTCTTGGTGGAAAGTGGAATCGGCAAAGTCATGTCAGCCATGAGTGTAGCTGTTTTAGCCAATGACTTTGAGGTGACGGCGGTCATCAATACGGGTTCCGCTGGAGCAGTAGCTTCGGGCTTAGAAATTGGAGATGTAGTGGTGGCAGATCGTTTGGTCTACCATGATGTGGATGTGACAGCTTTTGGCTATGACTACGGTCAAATGGCACGGCAACCCCTCTACTATGAAGCCAGTCGCTACTTGGTTGAGGAGATGAAAGCCGTGCTGGAAAAGACCCAGCAGACGAGCCGAGTTGGCTTGATTGCGACAGGAGATAGCTTTATCGCTGGACAGGACAAGATTGACCAAATTAAGGAGCATTTTCCTGATGTTTTGGCAGTCGAGATGGAGGGAGCAGCCATTGCCCAAGCCGCTAATTCTCTTGGATTGCCTTTTATGGTCATTCGTGCGATGAGCGATACAGCCAGCCATGATGCCAATATCACTTTTGATGAATTTATCCTAGAAGCAGGCAAGCGCTCAGCTGAAACTCTCATTCAATTATTGAATAACTTAGAGTAAAAAAAGACTTCAGAATGATTATTCATTCTGAAGTCTTTTTTGTAGGATTAATTTATTTGACGATAGGCTGTTTATTAGAGTCTAAGGTAAAGCCTTCTCCTAAGATTTCATGGGCTTCTGTAATAGTTGTAAAGGCAAATGGATCGATGTCATTGATGAGTTTCTTCATTTGCTGCATTTCGTTACGAGAGACAACGCAATAAACGATTTGCAAATCTTTCTTGCTATAGAAGCCCTGTCCTTGCAGATAGGTGACCCCTCTTCCAAGTTTTTCATTGATAGCTTCAGCTAGTTCTATTGGTTTGCTGGTGACAATCAGGAAGCCTTTGCCAGCGAAGCCACCCTCAGCAATCAAGTCAATAACACGAGAGGTGATAAAGACAAACATGAGTGTATAAGAAACCATGCGCAGATCTTTAAAGACTAAAAGAACCAGAGAAATAACGATAAAGTCCACTGTCAGCATGAGGCGACCCATGGAGATGCTGGTATATTTATTGAAGATACGAGCTACGATATCGGTCCCACCAGTCGTTCCTCCAGCATTGAAAATGATGCCTAGACCAACTCCAAGAATAATCCCCGTTCCAAGGCAGGCCAGTAAGACGTCGCCATCCAAGGAAGAAAAGAAATAATCCTGTAAATGTTTGGAGGCAGGTAGCAATTCGAATAGTTTCAGCCAAGCTGATACAGAGAAAGTCCCTAAAATACTAAGGTAAAGGGTGCGATTTCCCAGTAATTTCCAAGCGAGAATAAAGAGTGGAATATTGATGACCAAATTGGTGGTTGATACAGGAATCTTGAAGAGGTAGTAGACAATCAAGGTGATCCCCGTTGCTCCGCCTTCATACAAGTGAAAAGGAATCACCAAATAATGAATCCCAAAAGAAAAAATTCCAGCCCCCAGAATGATGGCCAGTATATTTTTAAATTTAAACATCAGACTCTCCTAAGAATTTTCTGACTCTATTTTATCAAAAGTTTTCATTTTTGAAAATAATATGAAATAGTTTTTGAGAAATTCTTCTATGGGCTTTTGGGATAATTTTTGGTACAATAAAGCATAGACTAAAATAGGAATTTCTGTATCCATTGGCAGAATGAATGTAAAAGGAAAACGATGAAAAAAGGTATTTTTATATCGCTAGAAGGGCCAGAAGGTGCTGGGAAGACCAGTGTTTTAGAGGCTTTGCTACCTCAGCTGAAAGAGATGGGCTGTGAGTTGCTAACGACGAGAGAGCCTGGCGGTGTGGCTATTTCTGAAAAAATCCGCGAGGTGATTTTGGATAAGGGGCACACAGCCATGGATGCCAAGACGGAGTTGCTGCTTTATATTGCCAGCCGACGTCAGCATCTGGCGGAGAAGGTTCTGCCTGCTTTGGAGCAAGGGACATGGGTCTTGCAAGATCGGTTTATTGATAGCTCGGTGGCCTACCAAGGCTACGGCCGCGGCTTGGCAGTTGACGATGTGGAATGGCTCAATCAGTTTGCGACAGATGGGCTCAAGCCGGATTTGACCCTTTATTTCGATATTGATGTCAAGGAAGGGCTGGCTCGCATTGCTCGAAATAAGGAGCGCGAGGTCAATCGTTTGGATCTGGAAGGTCTCGACCTGCACGAGCGCGTGCGCCAAGGCTATCTGACTATTTTAGAAAAGGAACCAGAACGTGTCGTTAAGATAGATGCTAGTCAGCCGCTGGAGCAAGTAGTGGCCGACAGTTTGGCAGTTATCAAAGAGCGTTTTATCAAAGAAAAATGACAGTAGAAGAATTACGTCAGGCCCAGCCTAATCTTACAGAAACTTTTCAGCAAATATTGGAAGCAGGGCGGCTCAATCATGCTTATTTATTTTCGGGGAATTTTTCTAGTTTTACCATGGCTTTGACCTTGTCCCAGAGTCTCTTTTGTGAGAATCGTCAGGGAGTTTGGCCCTGCGGTACTTGCCGGTCCTGTCGCTTGATTGAGAGTGAGGATTTCTCGGATGTGACGGTTGTGCGGCCAGTGAATGGTATTATCAAAACGGAGCGCATTCGTGAGTTAGTGAGAAATTTCTCCCAGAGCGGTATGGAGGGCAACAGACAGGTCTTTATCATCTGTGATGCAGATAAGATGCACGTCAATGCCGCTAATTCCCTCCTCAAAGTCATCGAAGAGCCCCAGAGTGAGATTTATATCTTTCTTTTGACGGCCGATGAGCATCTGATCCTGCCCACCATCAAGAGCCGAGCGCAGATTTTCCACTTTCGGAAGAATCAGGTCGCTCTCCAGCACCAGCTGGAAGAGGCTGGCTTGATCAAAAGTCAGGCTGAGTTGCTGGCTGCATATAGCCAGACCCAGGAAGAGGCCGATCAGTTGGTGTCCAACAAGTCTTTCTTTGAGCTGGTCAGTGAGAGTCAGCGATTTGTCAAGGCTGCCCTGACCAATGAGAATCAGGCTTATCTCCAAGTGGCCAAGTTGGCTAAACTGGCTGAGGACAAGGATAAACAGGAGCAGGCCTTTAAAATTTTGGAGGTCTTGCTGGCCAAGGAACTTGGAAGCGAGGCAGGTCGCAAGAAACTGGAAGATTTCTTGGAAGCAAAGAAGATGTGGCGAGCCAATGTATCTTTTCAAAATGCTCTGGAATACATGATTTTAAAAGCCAGTGCCCAAGCAAGATAGGAGCAGACAATGAATAAAAAAGAACTATTTGATGCCTTGGATGATTTTTCTCAGACGCTTTTAGTGACCCTTGCCGAGGTAGAGGCCATCAAGAAAAATCTCAAGAGTGTCGTCGAGGAAAATATCGTCCTCCAGCTAGAAAATGACAAGCTGAGAGAGCGACTAGGTGAGGTGGAGCAAGCAGCACCGGTTAAAATCAATAAAAATCGAGACAACCTTCGCAAACTGTACTACGATGGTTTTCATGTGTGCACAGATTTCTATGGTCAACGCCGAGAAAACGATGCGGAGTGCATGTTCTGCGATGAGTTGTTATTCAGGGAGTAGAAATGCAGATTCAAAAGAGTTTTAAGGGACAGTCGCCCCACGGCAAGCTGTATCTAGTGGCGACGCCCATTGGAAATATGGACGACATGAGCATTCGCATGGTCAATACCCTAAAGGAAGTGGATGTCATTGCGGCCGAAGATACCAGAAATACGGGTCTTCTACTCAAACACTTTGGAATTGAGACGCGGCAAAGCAGCTTTCATGAGCACAATGCTCAAGAAAAGATACCGGTCTTGCTGGACCTGCTCAAGTCAGGTCAAAATCTAGCCCAGGTATCTGATGCTGGCTTGCCTAGCATTTCGGATCCGGGTCATGATTTGGTCAAGGCGGCTATTGCTGAGGACATTGCTGTGGTGACGGTTCCGGGGCCCAGTGCTGGGATTTCCGCTCTTATTGCCAGTGGTTTAGCGCCTCAGCCTCATGTTTTTTATGGTTTTTTGCCTCGTAAGTCTGGGCAACAGAAGGAATTTTTCGAGAGTAAAAAGGCTTATCCAGAGACACAGATATTTTATGAATCTCCTCACAGGGTCAAGGCTACGCTGGAAAATATGCTGGAAGTTTACGGCGACCGCTCAGTGGTTTTGGTTCGGGAATTAACCAAAATCTATGAAGAATACCAACGAGGAAGGATTTCTGAGTTGATAGACTATCTGGCGGAAACTGCTCTCAAGGGTGAGTGTCTCCTGATTGTGGCTGGTGCAAGTCTAGAGAAGGAAGACAAAGCGGATGCGGATCTCTTGGCTGAAATTGACAGCTTGGTCCAATCCGGTAGCAAGAAAAATCAGGCTATCAAAGAAGTGGCCAAAAAATATGGGCGCAATAAGAGCCAGCTCTATGCCCTTTATCATGAAGAAGACAGAAACTAGTCCTATTCGACTAGTTTTTTTGCTCAAAATCCTCCTTTTGTTCGGGAATTTCCACAAAAGAAAAATATCTATGAAAGAATTATAGAAATTTTCTGAACATTGTGATATGATAGACAAAATACATTTTTGGAGGTAGGATATGACCATTTACAATTTTTCTGCTGGACCGGCAGTATTGCCCAAGGAAGTCTTGAAAAAAGCTCAGGCTGAGTTTTTAGACTATGCCCAAAGCGGCATGAGCGTGATGGAGCTATCCCACCGATCCAAAGAATTCGACGATATTATCAAAGAAGCTGAGAGCTTGCTGCGTGAGCTCATGGCTATTCCGGACAATTATCGCGTACTATTTCTGCAGGGTGGGGCGTCTACTCAGTTTTCTATGATTCCCCTTAATCTAGCCCAAGGCGGCAAGGCCTACTACCTAGTGGCTGGATCTTGGGGAAAGAAAGCCTACACAGAAGCAGTCAAGCTGGCTAAGACAGTGCCTTTTGAGCCTATTCTCTTGGCTTCGTCAGAAGACTTAAGTTATACAGAAATTCCTTCTTTTGATGAAAAGGAGATTGATCCGCAGGCGGCTTATGTGCATCTGACCACCAATAATACTATTGAAGGAACGGCTATCTACGACCTGCCAGCGACCAATGGCGTGCCGATTGTGGCGGACATGTCTTCTAATATCCTTGCTGCTCAGTACCGAGTAGAGGATTTTGGTTTGATTTATGCTGGGGCTCAGAAGAATATCGGACCTGCTGGTGTAACGGTAGTCATCATTCGTGAAGATCTGCTCAATGATGAGCCCGTTCTGTCTAGCATGTTGGATTACCGCATTCAGGCGGACAATGACTCTCTTTACAATACACCACCGACTTTCGCCATCTATCTGGCCAAGCTGGTCTTTGAGTGGGTCAAGGAGCTGGGTGGCGTAGCAGAAATGGAAAAGCGCAATCGGGAAAAATCTGGCCTTTTGTACGATTTCATTGAGCAGTCTGACTTTTACCGCAGTCCAGTCCGTTACAAGGAGCAGCGTTCAGTCGCCAATATTCCCTTTGTGTCTCCTAGCCCAGAGCTGGATGCTAAGTTTACCAAAGAGGCTGCAGCAGCGGGATTCAAGAATATCAAGGGACACCGCAGTGTAGGCGGCATGAGAGCGAGTCTCTACAATGCCTTTCCGCTCCAAGGTGTCAAGGACTTGATTGCCTTTATGCAGAAATTTGAAGAAGAAAATTCTTAAGAGAGGGAAACTATGGTCTTTAGTGTCAAAACCTTTAACAATATCAATCAAATCGGGCTCAAGGAGCTGGGCAATGCTTTTCAGATTGACGGAGACAAGTCTGACAATCCGGATGCTTATATCCTGCGCAGTCAAAACCTGCATGGGCAGGAATTTCCAAGCAAGCTCAAGGCCATTGCGCGAGCAGGTGCAGGAACCAATAATATTCCTGTTGACCAGGCAACGGCTCAGGGGATTGTAGTCTTCAACACGCCAGGAGCTAATGCCAATGCGGTAAAAGAAGCAGTCTTGGCTTCCATTCTCCTATCTGCACGTGACTATATCGCAGCTAATAGCTGGGCTAATGACCTTTCTGGAGATGATGTTCCCAAGCAAGTGGAAGCTGGTAAGAAACAGTTTGCTGGGACAGAGATTGCAGAGAAGACTTTGGGAGTCATTGGGTTAGGAGCTATCGGTGGCCGTATTGCTAACGATGCCTATCGTCTGGGGATGAACGTTCTTGGCTATGATCCTTATGTATCCATTGAAACGGCTTGGAATATCTCTAGCCATGTCAAGCGGGTAGCGGATATTAAGGAAATCTTTGAGAAGAGTGATTATATCACTATCCATGTGCCCCTGACTGAGGATACGCGCGCTACTTTTGATCAGGCTGCTTTTGGTCTTATGCAAAAGGGAACAACCCTCATCAACTTTGCTCGTGGCGAGCTGGTGGACAACGCTGCCCTCTTTGAAGCCATAGAAGCTGGTGTAGTCAAGCGCTATATCACAGACTTTGGTGTAGAAGAGCTGCTCCGTCATCCGCAGATTACAGTCTTTCCGCATCTGGGCGGCTCAACAGAGGAAGCAGAGCTCAACTGTGCCATTATGGCTGGGAAAACCATCCGCCGCTTCATGGAAACGGGGGAGATTATTAACTCAGTGAATTTCCCTAATGTCCGTCAGGCTCTCTCAGCCCCTTACCGGATTACCCTGATTAACAAAAATGTACCGAATATTGTAGCTCGGATTTCAACAGCGGTCAGTGATTTGAATATCAATATCGATAATATCATCAATCGTTCCAAGGGTGATTATGCCTATACTTTGCTGGATCTGGATGAGTCGGACGAAGGCAAGATTCAGGAGCTGGTTGATAAATTTGAGAACAGCGACAATATTGTGCGCGTGCGTTTGATTAAAAAATAATAAAAAATAGAGGTGTTTCTTTACGGAATGCGTCTGTAGCAGCCGATGAGCCTTTCGCTTGTCGGCTTTTTCTAATGGGTCTCAGCTTGACAAGAAGGAGCTAGCTGGGCTATCATAGGGACGGAGGAAAAACAATGTTACAATTTATCGAATACCCAAAATGCTCTACCTGCCG
>CAJPQE010000091.1:0-7286 GCA_905372795.1 Streptococcus cristatus
TATTCAAGGAGTTCCTCATGTCTATTAAAATTGCTTTACTTGGTTTTGGAACAGTTGCCAGTGGTGTTCCTTTCTTGTTGAAAGAAAATGGAGAAAAGATTGTTCAGGCTGCTCATTCTGAGATTGAAGTTGCTAAAGTCTTGGTCAAGGATGATGCTGAAAAAGAACGTCTTTTGACAGCTGGAAATGATTACAATTTTGTAACTAATGTAGATGAAATCTTAAATGACGGCGAAATTGCGATCGTAGTGGAGCTTATGGGACGGATTGAACCAGCTAAAACCTTTATCACACGTGCACTTGAAGCAGGTAAACATGTGGTAACTGCTAACAAAGACTTGCTGGCTGTTCATGGTTCTGAATTGTTAGATATTGCGAAGAAAAATGGCGTTGCTCTCTATTATGAAGCAGCTGTTGCGGGCGGTATCCCAATTTTGCGTACCTTGGTCAATTCATTGGCATCTGATAAGATTACCCGCGTTTTGGGCGTGGTCAATGGAACGTCTAACTTCATGATGACCAAGATGGTAGAAGAAGGTTGGTCTTACGAGGATGCTCTTGCGGAAGCGCAACGTTTAGGTTTTGCTGAAAGTGACCCGACTAACGACGTTGATGGAATTGACGCAGCCTATAAAATGGTCATCCTCAGCCAATTTGCTTTCGGTATGGATATCAAGTTTGAAGATGTCAGCCACCAAGGCATTCGCAACATCACTCCTGAAGACGTTGCTGTTGCTCAAGATTTGGGCTATGTAGTGAAATTAGTTGGTTCGATTGAGGAAACGCCATCAGGAATCGCTGCGGAAGTGACACCGACTTTCTTGCCAAAAGCGCATCCACTAGCTAGTGTAAACGGCGTAATGAATGCGGTCTTTGTCGAGTCAATCGGTATTGGAGAATCCATGTATTACGGCCCAGGTGCAGGCCAAAAACCAACTGCGACCAGTGTCGTTGCGGATATCGTCCGTATTGTTCGTCGCCTAAATGAAGGCACGATTGGCAAAGCCTTCAATGAATTTAGTCGCGAGCTTGTCTTGGCTAAACCTGAGGATGTTAAGAGCAACTACTATTTCTCTATCTTGGCTCCAGATGCCAAGGGTCAAGTATTGCATTTGGCTGAAATCTTCAATGCTGAGGAAGTTTCCTTCAAGCAAATTCTGCAAGAAGGTACGGATGGTGAAACTGCTCGTGTAGTTATCATCACGCACGCTGTCAGCAAGACTCAGCTAGAAAATGTCGTTGCCAAGCTCCGTGAGGTACCAGAGTTTGAATTGCTCAATACCTTTAAAGTATTAGGAGAATAAGATGAAAATTATTGTACCAGCAACCAGTGCCAATATCGGGCCTGGTTTTGACTCAGTTGGTGTCGCAGTCTCCAAATATTTAGAAATCGAAGTCTTGGAAGAAAGTCAGGAGTGGGTCATTGAGCACGACCTCAATCCACGAATTCCAACGGATAAACGGAATTTACTAATCAAAATTGCCCTGCAATTGGCCCCAGACCTTCAGCCTCACCGCTTAAAAATGACCAGCGATGTTCCTTTGGCGCGCGGTCTTGGCTCTTCCAGCTCCGTTATTGTTGCAGGGATTGAACTGGCCAATCAGTTGGCAAATCTGAACTTATCTGATCATGAAAAGTTGAAAATTGCGACAAAAATCGAAGGGCATCCGGACAATGTCGCACCAGCGATTTATGGAAACCTAGTGATTGCAAGCTCTTTCCAAAATCAAGTTTCAGCTGTTGTGTCAGATTTCCCAGAGGTCAGCTTTATCGCTTTTATTCCCGATTATGAGTTGAGAACAGTTGAAAGCCGTCGTGTCTTGCCTAATCGCCTTTCATACAAGGAAGCTGTTGCAGCAAGCTCCGTAGCCAATGTCGCTGTTGCAGCGCTCTTAAAGGGCGATATGAAAACAGCTGGTCGTGCTATCGAATCCGATCGTTTCCATGAGAGATATCGCCAACCGCTTATCAAAGAATTTTCTGACATTAAATTCTTAGCCAGAAAACAGGGCGCTTTTGCGACTTACATCTCTGGAGCTGGTCCGACTGTTATGGTTTTATCTCCGAAAGACAAGGCTGAGCAGATTTATCAGCAAATCAAGGAACAAGGCTTTGATGGACAAGTCTTCCAGTTGCAAGTCGATACTCAGGGTGTACGTGTAGAAAAATAGAAGAGAGTTTGAGGATGACGAACTTGTGGACGCAGTGTTGGTCTACAATCTTCGTTCTCCTCTTTCTTTTTGTTTTGAAAAAGAATCTTTATTTCCCTCAGTCTATCGTAAATATCATTTAATTTTGATATAATAGAGTGTAATTTGTAAAGAAGAGAGTAAGTCATGCAAAACCTAGAAAAATTTTCTGCGGAATTAGAAGGAATCGACATCCGTTTCAATGAACCTTTGAGTCAATACACTTATACGAAGGTAGGCGGAGCTGCCGATTTCTTAGTTTTTCCACGCAACCGTTATGAGTTGGCACGGATTGTCAAGTTGGCCAATCGTGAAAATATTCCTTGGTTGGTGCTTGGAAATTCAAGTAATATTATCGTTCGAGATGGCGGTATTCGAGGCTTTGTCATCATGTTTGATAAGCTAAATAATGTAGCAGTAGATGGCTATACGATTGAGGCAGAGGCCGGTGCCAATCTAACTCAGACTACTCGTATTGCCCTTCATCATAGTTTAACTGGCTTTGAATTTGCCTGTGGCATCCCGGGTAGTGTCGGCGGTGCTGTCTTTATGAATGCTGGCGCTTATGGCGGAGAAATTGCTCATGTGCTTGTTTCTTGCAAGGTCTTGACACCTGAAGGCGAAATTAAGACTTTAGATGCGCGTGATATGCGGTTTGGTTATCGCCATTCACTTATTCAAGAAACTGGCGACATTGTGATTTCAGCTAAGTTTGGTCTGGCACCAGGTGTCCACCAAAACATTCGTCAGGAAATGGAACGTCTGACCTATCTGCGTGAACTCAAGCAGCCTTTGGAATACCCATCATGTGGGTCTGTCTTTAAGCGTCCTCTGGGACATTTTGCTGGGCAGTTGATCAGTGAGGCCGGTTTAAAAGGCTATCGAATCGGTGGTGTAGAGGTTTCAGAAAAGCATGCTGGTTTCATGATTAATGTCGATCATGGTACAGCTAGCGATTATGAAGAGTTGATTGCTCATGTCATTAAAACAGTCGAGGAGCATTCAGGTGTCACTCTAGAAAGAGAAGTTAGAATTATTGGAGAAGCAGAAGAGTCCGATATGTAAATGTCCGACTGCTTTTCTAAGTTTTGTCTAAGTCTTTGGAATAGCCAATATCCATGTGTCATTAGTAAAGGGGGTGAAAGCCTATCGATATCGCAAGTATGCAGGGCCATAGTAGCCCTCGAGAGGTTTTTTTGGTCTGACAGAGCCAAAAATCTGTTAATACATGGAAAAGAAGGAATTTATGCCAATTGAAAAAACCAATTATTGAGTTCAAAAACGTTTCGAAGGTTTTTGAAGACAGTAACACCGTCGTTCTCAAAGATATTAACTTTGAATTAGAAGAAGGAAAATTTTATACGCTTCTTGGAGCTTCTGGCTCTGGGAAGTCAACCATCCTTAATATTATTGCAGGACTGCTAGATGCGACAACGGGAGACATCTTTTTGGATGGCGTCCGTATCAATGAAATTCCTACCAATAAACGGGATGTTCATACTGTATTCCAGTCCTACGCCCTTTTCCCGCATATGAATGTTTTTGAGAATGTAGCCTTTCCGTTGCGGTTGCGGAAGGTAGACAAAAAAGAAATTGAAGAACGGGTTACTGAAGTTCTGAAAATGGTTCAGCTGGAAGGATATGAGCGCCGTTCAATTCGGAGACTTTCAGGCGGTCAACGCCAGCGGGTAGCCATTGCCCGTGCTATCATCAATCGGCCACGTGTTGTCCTACTAGATGAGCCACTTTCTGCGCTGGATTTGAAGTTGCGGACGGATATGCAATATGAGCTCCGTGAACTCCAACAGCGCCTCGGGATCACTTTTGTCTTTGTCACCCACGACCAGGAAGAAGCCCTAGCTATGAGTGACTGGATTTTTGTCATGAATGAAGGGGAAATTGTCCAGTCAGGAACGCCAGTGGACATCTATGATGAGCCGATTAACCACTTTGTTGCGACCTTTATCGGAGAATCTAATATCTTGCCAGGTAAGATGATCGAAGACTACTTGGTTGAGTTCAATGGTAAGCGTTTTGAAGCAGTTGACGGAGGAATGCGACCAAACGAATCCGTTGAAGTAGTGATTCGTCCAGAAGATTTGCGCATTACCTTGCCTGAAGAAGGAAAACTGCAGGTTAAAGTGGATACCCAGCTTTTCCGCGGGGTTCATTATGAAATTATCGCCTATGATGAACTTGGCAATGAATGGATGATCCACTCAACTCGCAAGGCCATCGTCGGAGAAGAAATCGGTCTGGACTTTGAGCCAGAGGATATCCATATCATGCGCCTCAATGAAACCGAAGAAGAATTCGATGCTCGGATTGAAGAGTACGTAGAAATCGAAGAGCAAGAAGCAGGGCTGATCAATGCCATTGAGGAGGAAAGAGATGAAGAAAACAACCTCTAACCTTTTTATGGTTCCATATTTTCTTTGGATTTTGCTCTTTGTCCTAGCTCCAGTGATGATGATTATCTGGAAATCATTCTTTAATATCGAAGGTCAGTTCACGCTGGAAAACTATCGGATTTATTTCACATCGCAGAATTTGACCTATCTGAAAATGAGCTTTAACTCGGTATTTTACGCAGGTATCATCACCTTGGTGACCTTGCTCATTTCTTATCCGACAGCTTATTTTTTGACCCAGCTCAAGCATCGCCAGCTCTGGCTCATGCTGATTGTCCTGCCGACTTGGATCAATCTTTTGCTCAAAGCTTACGCCTTTATCGGTATTTTTGGACAAAACGGTTCGGTAAATGAATTTTTGACCTTTATCGGTATTGGTCCCAAACAGATTCTTTTCACTGACTTTTCTTTTATTTTTGTTGCCAGCTACATTGAGCTGCCCTTTATGATTCTGCCGATTTTCAACGTCTTGGATGATTTGGATCCCAATCTCATCAATGCTAGCTATGACTTGGGTGCCAATCGTTGGCAGACTTTCCGCAATGTCGTCTTTCCACTTTCAATGAATGGTGTGAGAAGTGGCGTGCAGTCAGTCTTCATTCCTAGTCTCAGCCTCTTCATGCTGACGCGTTTGATAGGTGGGAACCGTGTCATTACGCTGGGTACAGCCATTGAACAGCATTTCTTGACAACGCAAAACTGGGGAATGGGCTCAACCATCGGAGTGGTTCTGATTATTGCCATGCTCTTCACTATGTGGGCAACCAAGGAAAGGAGAGAACGATGAAAAAATTTGCTAATCTCTATTTAGCGATTGTGTTTCTAATCCTTTATCTTCCGATCTTTTACTTGATTGCCTATGCTTTCAATGCTGGCGATGACATGAATAAATTTACGGGCTTTGATCTGGTTCATTTTCAAAAGCTGTTTGAAGATTCGCGCTTGATTTTGATCTTGGCGCAGACCTTTTTCTTAGCCTTCCTTTCTTCCCTCATTGCTACCATTATCGGAACTTTCGGTGCTATTTATATTTACCAAGCCCGCAAAAAATATCAAGATGCCTTCCTATCCATCAATAATATTTTGATGGTGGCGCCTGACGTTATGATTGGGGCTAGCTTCCTGATTCTCTTTACCACGGCTAAATTCCAGCTGGGCTTTGTGTCCGTTTTAGCCAGCCACGTCGCTTTTTCAATTCCCATTGTTGTGTTGATGATTTTGCCACGGCTAAAAGAAATGAATGACGACATGATCAAGGCTGCTTATGATTTGGGAGCCAGTCAAGTCCAGATGCTCAAGGAAATCATGCTGCCTTATCTGACGCCAGCGATCATTGCCGGCTACTTTATGGCTTTCACCTACTCACTAGATGACTTCGCTGTGACCTTCTTTGTGACAGGAAATGGCTTCTCGACACTCTCGGTTGAAATTTATTCCCGTGCACGGCAAGGAATTTCCTTGGAAATCAATGCTTTGTCTGCTCTGGTCTTTCTCTTTAGTATCGTTTTAGTCATTGGCTATTACTTTATCACGCGTGAGAAGGAGGAAGCAGCATGAAAAAACTCTATTCATTTTTAGCAGGGATTCTTGCGATTATCCTGATCTTGTGGGGAATTAGCTATCGGATTGAGAGTAAAGCCAACAGCAAGGGCAGTGATAAATTGGTTGTCTATAACTGGGGAGATTACATTGATCCGGAATTGCTGACAGAGTTTACCAAGGAAACAGGTGTGCAGGTGCAGTACGAAACCTTCGACTCTAACGAAGCCATGTACACGAAAATCAAACAAGGTGGTACAACCTACGATATCGCAATCCCAAGCGAGTATATGATCGCCAAGATGATGAAGGAAAACTTGGTGGAGAAATTGGACCATGGCCAGATCAAAGGCTTGGAAAATATTGGTTCAGACTTTTTGGATCAGCCATTTGATCCAGGAAATCAGTACTCGATTCCTTATTTCTGGGGAACGCTGGGCATTGTTTACAATACTAAAATGGTTGAGCACGCGCCTGAACACTGGAACGATCTCTGGAAGCCAGAATACAGAAACTCCATCATGATGATTGACGGAGCCCGTGAAGTCATGGGGATTGGTCTGAACTCGAATGGTCATAGTCTTAACTCCAAAGATGCTGACCAGTTGCAGGAGGCTGTCGATAAGCTTTACACTCTGACGCCTAATATCAAGGCCATCGTCGCTGATGAGATGAAGGGCTACATGATTCAGAATAACGCGGCTATCGGCGTGACCTTCTCTGGTGAAGCTCGTCAAATGCTGGAGGCCAACGAAGATCTGCGCTATATCGTGCCAACAGAAGCTAGCAACCTTTGGTTTGACAATATCGTTATTCCAAAAACGGTCAAAAATAAAAAAGCCGCCTATCAGTTTATTAATTTCATGCTGAGACCAGAAAATGCTTATAAAAACGCCCTCTATGTTGGCTACTCAACACCAAATCTTCCTGCTAAGGCTATGCTGCCAGAAGAAGTACAGGAAGACGAGGCTTTCTATCCAACCGAAGAAACCATGAAGCATCTGGAAGTCTATCAGCAATTAGGTCCAAAATGGCTCGGAACCTACAACGACCTCTATCTTCAAGTCAAAATGTATCGCAAATAGCCAAAGAAGAGGCTGGGACAAAAGTCCTAGCCTCTCAATTGTCTTTGGATTATCGAGCAAG
>CAJPQE010000092.1:0-7105 GCA_905372795.1 Streptococcus cristatus
GTCTTGCTCGACAATCCAAAGACAATTGAGAGGCTAGGACTTTTGTCCCAGCCTCCTCTTCCTTGTGCCCCAGATAGATAATGATATTGTCCCCTTCTTCTGCCTGATAAAAGGCCCTCAGCTCCCTCACAAGGCAGTCAAAGTCCAGCTTATCAAGAGCCAGCTCAAAGCAGGAACGCTGAACCCTCACACCATAGCCTTCTAAAAGCTTTGATAGCTTCAGGCGTCGCTTATGGCTCACGATATCATAAATGACCAGACAAAATTTCGTTTTCTTTCTGGCAAACTCTTTTTCATCATCATCAAGATTAAAGAAGACCATCTTTCCCTCCTCCCGTATAGCTCGACACATACTCAGCTGGATCCAAGGCTTCATAGCTCCGGATCAAGGATTTGATTTGCTGATCAGCCGCGTATAGAAAAGTATAGCGGTTTTTATCCAGCTCGACATAGTGATGAATCTCCAAGATCCTCTCCCTCATAGCCCGAGAAAAGATTTCGATCCCTTCAGGCGTCAAAAAGATACCATCTTCCTTCTCAATGAAATGCTCTTCAAGAATCTCCTGACGATTGATCAGCCCCAGCACCGTATCATCCACGATCACCGGCCGCCATTCCTCCATCAAATCACTCGCCAAGACAGCATGATGGTCATGTGGCTGATGCATCACTCCAAAGCCCAAGCTCAGACCATTCTTGCGAATCAAGCCCATAAAGCAAGAATAAAGAATGGAGTAGCCAAAGTTTAGCAGGGTATTAAACTTGTCCAGAGCTGGCCTCCGACTCCGACCAGAAAAATGAAAACCATCAATGACCAGTAAGTTCAAGAGGTAAAAGTAAGATTTAGCCAGTCTTCCTTCGATTCCCATAATTTCCGCGATGCTTCTCGCTTGCTCGAGATTCACCAGCGCATCTCCAAAGCGTTTGAAATCCTCCTCATCCAGCAAGTCATTTTCGTCAAAAGCCTGGAGCAGATTGAGCTGATTTCCGATCTTGGCCGCAGCGATTTTCCGAGCAATGCCCAAGCAAAAGTCCGAGTCAAAAGAAGCCCGAGCCTGACTGCGCTGCTTTTCAAAATCTTCCTTCCTAAAGGAATCAAGGGAAAATAGAAATTCGCCCTTGCTCGAGAAATAGAACACAAAAATATCCCTATTAGCCAAGGCTTTCAGTAGCTGAGTAGACAGCTGAGCATTACCAAAGACCAAGATATTATCAATCAGATTAAAAGAAATTTCCTTCAAAAGGATCTGCTCCTCGTTTCTCACAAGCACACGCTGCTCCCTCACCGACAAGCTACAAGACGAATTTTGAATATATAAATCAGCCATAAAAATCCTATTTTAATTTTCTAACCAAATATTCCTAGCAAAAAATGTTTTTAGTTCTACTGCCTCAACTGCGTAAACACTTCCCCAATCTTACCCTCAATGAAGAGGTCGGCTTGCTTGTCCTGTGGAATACTGGTCTTATTTATGACGACAAGATGCTTGCCAGCAAAGTACTGGATGAGACTGGCTGCGGGATAGACCACCAAGGAGGTGCCCCCGACGATCAGCAGGTCGGCTTGATGAATGGCCTGCGCAGCTTGCTGGAAAGTCTCCATATCCAAGGGCTCTTCATAGAGGGTCACATCGGGCTTGATCACGCTGCCGCAGTCAGGACAGTAGGGCACCGTCCCAGACAGAGCTAGAAATGCCTCCAAATCGTAAAATCTCTGACAGCCTAAACAGAAATTTCTATCCGCACTGCCGTGCAGCTTGAGGACATTTTTTGAGCCAGCCATTTCGTGCAGGCTGTCAATATTTTGCGTCACCACAGCCTTGAGCTTGCCGGTCTTCTCCAGATGAGCCAGATAGGCGTGAGCCGCATTGGGCTTGGCATCTGGATAAAGCAGGTATTTCTTGTAAAAGTCGAAAAACTCCTGCGGATAGCGCTCAAACATAGTATGTGAAACCAGCTGCTCTGCTGTAAAATGCCGACCCAGCTTGACACTGTAAATCCCATCCGAACTACGAAAATCAGGGATATTAGACTCGGTCGAGACGCCTGCCCCACCGAAAAAGACGATATTCTGACTTTGGTCAATCATGTCTTGCAACTGTTCTATTTTATCCATTTTCCTCTCCTGTCAGTAAAGCTCTAACCAAGCTGTTTGCCTCATCAAAATAAAAATGTTCCCGATCGTAGACAATCCCTGTAAAGCGCGCCAAGTCCACCAAAATATCCATAAAATGCTGGGATGAAAAACCGGTTGTCCGATACAATTCCGCCTCATCAAAGGGCTTAATCAGATGAGCCAGCGGATTTCGGACTGACTTCTCCAACTCCCGCAGCTGTCTGACCTCTTCCTTGACAGACTCAGGCAGATCCAAATGCAAAATCAACTCTGTCAGACTGGACGAATTGACCGTGCTTTCCGCATGGAAAAGCTGTAAGACGGTATAGTCTGACTCCTGCATCCGTTCAAACTTCCAGCGGTCATAGCTGGCTTCACGAGAATTATGGATAAAATGATCAATATCAGGAATTTCCAGCTTGATCAAGCGCATGAAAATCCGATAAATCGCTGGACTGACCGCCCGAACGAAGTCAATAATCTGCTCATTGCGCAGCTTGGCTTCCAAATCATAGAGATAGTTGGCCAGCTGCTCATCAGCCAAATCAGTATGACAAAAAAGCTGAAAACCGCTTTGCGTCTGCAAGGCAGTCTTCAACTCTTCATCCATGGCTGGCAGAATATTGAGCTCTCTTCGCTCTGCCAGAATAGCCAATAGGCTGGTTACAATCGAGGAACTTCCCATCAACTTCTGCGCCAGTTTATAGGCATAAGCATAGTCATAACGGGAAATCGCAAAGAGAATTTCCTCTTTTAAATCTAGATTCATGCTTAATCAATCAAGGTTTCCAGACCAACCTTCATCATATCAGTGAAGGTATTTTGACGTTCCTCTGCTGTCGTATCTTCGTCAGGATTGACCAAGCTATCAGAAATGGTCATGATAGCTAGCGCATCTACTTGGTACTGAGCAGCCAGATAGTAAAGGGCTGCAGCTTCCATTTCAACAGCTTTCACGCCCCATTTACCCAGCTCGATATTTTTCTCAAAATAGTTCGAATAGAAAACATCTGACGACAAAACATTTCCGACATGGGTCGTCATGCCCAGATCTTTAGCGATATGATAAGCCTTGTCCAGCAGGTCAAAGCTGGCAATCTGCGGAAAATCATACTGAGGCCAGTCATTGCGGATAATGTTTGAGTTAGTCGCAGCCGCTTGAGCCAAAACCAATTCACGAACGTGCACATCCTCATTCAGAGAACCAGCCGTTCCCACACGAATCAGCTTTTTCACTCCGTAGTCCACAATCAGCTCACGCGCATAGATGGAAATAGACGGCATTCCCATCCCAGTTCCCATGACAGAAACCCGCTGACCCTTGTAAGTACCAGTGTAGCCAAACATGTTACGGACTTCATTGAAGCAAACAGCATCTTCAAGGAAATTCTCCGCAATAAACTTAGCACGAAGAGGATCGCCTGGCAAGAGAATTTTATCAGCAATCTCACCTTGTTTAGCAGCAATATGGATAGACATAGTTAAGATACCAAACCCGTCAAAAGCAAAGGGAAAATAGGAGATGGTCGCAGTGAGCGATGCTCGCAAGACCATCTATCTTTTTCCCACTGCTTTTAGGGTGGGTTCAATTCCTTTCTTTCTTAATTTTAATATTCCATAGAAAGACCGGCCCGAGTTCGTTTGAAACTCAGGCTCTCCCCTCTCTATGATGTTTTATTTTCTTACAATTCAGCAAGAATGGCTTTAAGTAGTCGTTTGAAATCACCTTTGACACGTTCTGTTACTTCCACAACCTCTTCGTGGTTGAGTTCTTCTTGGAAACCAGCGGCATGGTTAGTAATACATGAGATACCAAGAACTTTCAAGCCAGAGTGGGCTGCGACAATCACTTCAGGAACAGTAGACATACCAACTGCATCTGCTCCCAGTGTCTTATAAGCACGAATCTCAGCTGGTGTTTCATAAGTCGGACCAGTCACACCGATATAGACACCTTCATCAAGCTTGATACCAAGTTTTTTAGCCACTTCATGTGCAGTAGCACGGTATTCTGGTGTGTAGGTTTTAGACATATCTGGGAAACGAGGACCAAAATCATCCAAGTTTTCACCCATCAACGGATTTTGACCCGTAAAGTTGATATGGTCTGAGATAGCCATCAAAGTACCAGGACCATAACCAATACCACCAGCTGCATTGGTAACAATGACACCTTCACATCCAAGGACTTTCATCACACGAACTGGGAAAGTCACGACTTCAAGAGGATTTCCTTCGTAGAAATGGAAACGACCTTGAAGAGCCAAGACTTTTCGCCCTGCCAAGTCTCCATAGACTAATTTACCAGCGTGGCCAACAACAGTTGAACGGCCCCAGCTTGGAATATCCGCATAGTCAAGACTAACGGCATTTTCAATTTCAGACGCCAATTCTCCCAAACCAGATCCCAAAATCAGACCAAATTCAGGTTCTGTCATACCTTTTTCTTTCAAGAAGGCTGCTGTTGCTTTGATTTTTTCTGATAATCTTGTCATAAATATTTTCCTCACTCTCTTATGCTTAGACCAATTTATCCAAGAAGCTTTCGCCAATCATAGCCTTGTCCACGCCGAAGTTGTCCGCAACGGTTGCTGAAATGTCCGCAAAATGTCCGACAGGCAAGTGACCATTCCCCTTGAGGGATTTACCAAAGACCAAGAGCGGAATGTACTCACGAGTGTGGTCAGTTCCAGCATAGGTCGGATCATTACCATGGTCAGCGGTAATCATGAGCAAGTCGTCTTCACGCATGTTTTCAATGATTTCTGGCAAGCGAGCGTCAAATTCCTGCAGACAATCACGGTAGCCATGCGGATCACGACGGTGACCATAAAGAGCATCGAAGTCTACCAAGTTGGTAAATGAGAAGCCATACTTGAAGTCCTCAGACTGGATAGCCTTAACCAAATTGTCTACGCCATGATTATTGGACTGGTTATGCCCCATGTCGTGGTTGATCCCAGCACCGTTGAAAATATCGTTAATCTTACCAACTGAATAAGTATCAATACCAGCTTCATTGAGCTTGTCCAAAACAGTTGGCTCAAATGGAGAAACTGCATAGTCGTGACGATTGGCTGTACGAGTGAAGTTGCCTGGCTCCCCTACATAAGGGCGAGCAATGATTCGTCCCAAAAGCGCAGGGCGTTCCAAGGTGATAGAGCGAGCGTATTCGCAGATACGATAGAGCTCATCTAAAGGAATAATCTCCTCATGAGCTGCGATTTGAAGCACTGGATCAGCAGAAGTATAGATAATCAATTCGCCAGTTTCCATCTGACGAGGCCCGAAGTCGTCAATAACTGCCGTGCCAGAATAAGGTTTGTTAGCCTCACGAATAACTTTGCGGCCAGAAAATTCTTCAATTTTAGTCAAGATTTCCTCTGGGAAGCCATTCCAGAAAGTATCAAAAGGCTCAGTAATGTTCAGCCCCATGATTTCCCAGTGGCCTGTCATCGTGTCTTTACCTAAAGAAACTTCTTCTAATTTAGTATAGTAACCACTTGGATTTTCCTCAGCTGGTACAGTTTTCAAGGCTTGCTCACGCTCGATATTGCCCAAGCCTAACTTAGCCATGTTTGGCACTTTTAGGCCGACTGCTTTGGAAATATGTCCCAGAGTATCGGAAGCTCCATCTGGCACCCCTGCATTAACAAAATTGTTAGCATCTGGTGCCGCCCCAATGCCGACTGAGTCCATAACGACTAAGTGAATACGATTAAATTTTGACATGAAAACCTCTTTTCTAGTTGTCTGTTTCTAAAACCTTTACGCCACCTTGTCCTGCGACGATAACCTTGTTGACCATTTTGGTGAAAAGGCCGTGCTCAACAACGCCCACGATATGATCTAATTCTCGGCCAAATTCGACTGGATTTTCGATTACACCTAAATCTAGATCAATAATGAAGTTCTGCATATCCGTGATAAAACGTTGGCCATTTTTTTCACGGAAACTTGGCTTGTAGCCTGCCTCAGCAAAGCGACGGAACACTTGCTCCGCACCATACTGCACTACTTCTACTGGCAACTTGAAAGCACCTAGTTTTTGAACCAATTTGCTCTCATCAACCACCCAAATGTAGTCCTTGGTAGGTGTCGCAACTACTTTCTCCATCAGCAGGGCTCCGCCTCCGCCTTTGATGCCATTAAACTGAGGATCCACTTCATCAGCTCCATCAACGGTCACATCGACCTGATCCACTTCATCGATGGATTTCAGCGGAATACCCAAGCCTTCTGCTTGCTTGCTGGTCACGCTAGAGGTTGTAACTGCAATAATCTGCAACCCTTCCTCTTTGATACGCCGCCCAATTTCCTCGACAAAATAGTAAGCAGTCGAACCTGTTCCCAGACCGACCACCATCCCATCTTCGACAAATTCAGCAGCCTTGATGCCTGCTAGTTTCTTTAGAGTTTCCATAGCACCTCCTCAAATCAACTATTTTAATTATATCATGATTCTTCGGAATTTGAAAGTGTTTCCAGTTCTTTAAACGACTAATCGTGTTTCACACAATACCGCATTTCGTGAAAATATCCTTAAAATCTTGCCCCTAGTCCTATTTTGCGTTACAATTAGGATAAGTGAAATATTGAAAGAAACACATATGTGCAAGTATTCAACCACAGAAAAGCTGAGGAGGATTTTAGGATGCAACAAGAAAATAAAGTTTTAGGTATTTTAACCATTGTCTTTGGAGCAACCGCTTTAGTTGGTTCCTGGATTCCAATCATCAACTATCTATCTTTTTTTATCGCTACTCTTGCTCTGGTTCTTGGTATTGTCGGTCTCGTTATTAACCAAAAAGGCCAGAAAACTTTGGCTATTATTGGTTCTATTATTTCCTTTTTCGCTTTAATCATCGCGCTTGTTACTCAAGCATTCTATTCCCATGTGTTTAATGAAGCAGGCAAAAAAATTGAGTCATTTGCGAGCTCTTATAGTTCCTATATTGATTCGTCTGAAAGAGAAGAAGAAAAGGAAAA
>CAJPQE010000093.1:0-6616 GCA_905372795.1 Streptococcus cristatus
TGGTGAAAATTCTGGCGCAGCACGCCTGCATAGCTTTACTGGCGGCTTGCGGGAGAACATGGTACCTGAGTCTGGGACAGCCATCGTATCAGGTCACTTGCCAAATCTAGTTGATAAATTAGATCAGTTTGCTAAGGAAAATGGGCTAGACTTTACTTATGAAGAACTAGCTGGTGGCCAAGTCACTGTGACCATTATCGGTAAGTCTGCTCACGGTGCTTCTCCTCAGTCTGGTGTCAATGGTGCAACCTATTTGGCTAAATTCCTAACGCAGTTTGATTTTGCTGGTCCAGCTAAGGATTACCTAGATGTGGCTGGAAATATTCTCCTAAATGACCATGATGGTAAGAACTTGAAGATTGCTCATGTGGATGAGAAGATGGGGGCTCTATCAATGAATGCTGGCGTTTTCCGTTTTGACGAAAACAAGGCTGACAATACAATTGCCCTCAATATTCGCTATCCTAAGGGAACCAGTCCAGAAGCTATTCAGAATGTTTTAGAGCAGTTGCCAGTTACCAAAGTGACCTTGTCTGAGCATGGGCATACTCCTCACTATGTACCGATGGAAGATCCGTTGGTGCAGACCTTGCTGGCTGTTTATGAAAAACAAACGGGACTGAAGGGTCATGAGCAAGTTATCGGTGGTGGTACCTTTGGACGCCTCTTGAAACGTGGTGTTGCTTATGGCGCGATGTTCCCAGACTATATCGATACTATGCACCAAGCCAATGAATTTATCGATGTTGAAGATCTATTCCGTGCGGCTGCTATCTATGCGGAAGCCATTTACGAATTGATCAAATAAAATAAGAACTCATTTGGCTATGCCAGGTGAGTTTCTTTTCAAGGAAGGAAATATGATGCGGACAATAGAAGATATTACCAAGGCCATTATGGCCGATCCAGAAAATCAAAAGTTCACAGAGCAGGGAATCAAGCCACTTTTTGCGGCGCCTAAGAATGCTCGGATTAATATTGTCGGTCAAGCGCCAGGCCTGAAAACCCAGCAGGCGGGGCTTTACTGGAAGGACAAGAGTGGTGACCGCTTGAGAGAATGGTTGGGTGTTGATGAGGAAACTTTCTATCAGTCTGGATATTTTGCAGTTCTGCCTATGGATTTTTATTTCCCTGGGCATGGTAAGTCTGGAGATTTACCACCTCGTAAGGGCTTTGCTGAGAAATGGCATCAGTCGATTTTAGAGCTCCTACCAGATATTGAGTTGACTATCTTGATTGGCCAGTATGCTCAGAAATATTATCTGCATCAAAAAGGTACAGTTAAGCTGACCGAGACGGTCCAGCATTATCAAGACTACCTACCAGACTTTTTTCCCTTGGTACATCCATCGCCCCGCAATCAAATCTGGATGGCGAAAAATCCTTGGTTTGAGGCAGAAGTAGTGCCAGAATTACAAGCATTGGTACAAAAGATTATTCATCAATAAAGGAGGAAAACTATGGATGCTTATCAACAAGTGGCTAACAAGTTGCAAGAGTTGGGGATCCCCTTTGATGTGGTGGAGCATCCACCTGCATTTACGACAGAGCAGGCAGATCGCTATATTGAAGGCATGGAAGGAGTCCGGACTAAGTCCATGTTTTTGACCAATAAGAAGAAAACTCAATATTATCTGCTGATTATGGATGACAAGAAAAGTCTGGATATGGATGACTTTAAAGTTCAAGTGGGAGCCGATCGGATTCGCATGGCTTCATTGGACTCCTTGGCTGAGAAAATGAACCTACCAGCAGGAACGGTATCGCTTTTTGGTTTGCTCAATAATGAGGAGAAGGACATTCAAGTTTATTTTGATAAAGAGATTATCAACGAAGAACGCATGACTTTCCATCCTAATACTAATGAAAAGACGATTTTTGTCGCGACCCGAGATATTTTTAAGTTCTTGACTCATCTTGGTTATGATTATCAAATTTTGGAACTTTGATTTCTGGAAAAGCTGTGGGTTTTCTTGACCTCACAGTTTTTTTGTTCCAAGATTTAGAGAAAGCTTAATAATTTTTCTAAAATAGTAATAGAAGGCTGGCAATAGAAAAAAGCCTGAGTGATATTCAGGCTTTTTGGGATAGATTGGATAAAGGGCACTCTTCTAAATGTCTCTAGTTGGATGATTGAGTGCTGGACTCTGTTGTTGTATGCTGGTCTTGGCTTGTCGAACTGCTGTCAGTGGAAGTAGTTGTATGGCTCGTATTCGTTTCTGCGCTTGAAGAACTTGAGGATGTTTCGGTCTCAGTAGCAGCAGAAGTTTCTGTTGGAGTCGAGCTAACAGATGTAGACTCTTTTTCTACCTCTTTGATAATGGTAGTAGTCGTAGTCGAGTTGCCTGTATCAGTTTTTGATTTTGAGTCATTGTTGTTCATAAGGTTCATGATGGTAAAGCAAGCAATGACGATTGAAAGAAGACTGGCAATTGTAGCAATAGTCTTTTGGAGGGCGGAAAAGCCAGTTTTAATATGCTGACTAGCTGGTTTTCGATTAGAATTGCTGTTATTTTTTTCTTTGCGAGAATAGTTTTCCATGTAAAAGTCGCTCCTTTTCGTTCTTAATTTATTATACGTCTTTTATTTAGAAAAGTCTTCCAAAAATCTGAATTTTTTAAATGAAAACGCACACAAAAGAATGAAGAACAACAGCTCTAAAAGGCGGAGAGATAAGCCTCTTAGAGCTGTTTGTTTTATCAAAATGTTAGAGCTACTTTGGAGTTGTCTCAAAATTAAGGGCAGCTTGGGCTACAGCTAGTCGAGCTGCTGGGATTCGATAAGGGGAGCAGGAGACATAAGTGACTCCGATTTCTTGTAAGAAAGGAATGGAAGCTGGATCACCACCAACTTCGCCACAAACTCCGATGGACAAGGTTGGATCTACTTGGCGAGCTTTTTCAATGGCCAATTTCATCAATTGGCCGACACCATCTTGGTCAAGGCTTTGGAAGGGATCCTGGGTGAGCAACTTTTTCTCTTTATAATCATTGAGGAATTTTCCGATATCATCCCTTGAAAAGCCAAAAGTCATCTGGGTCAAGTCATTGGTTCCAAAGCTGAAGAAGTCTTTAGAAAATATCAGATAGAGGTCATCAATATTACAGATAAATCAATTGAAGAGACAGCTTTCCTGATTGAGGATTATTTAAAAAAATTAGATATGATTGGCGAGGCGAAGTAATCGTGTTCAGGGCCGGTTCCTAAATTTATCAGGTAGGGACTGCGCCCTTTTCTTGTTCCTAGGCTCGTTTCGTGTTACAATAGGAGTATTGATTTTTACTGATAAATACAGAGGAAAAAGATGATTTATTTAGATAATTCAGCGACAACCAAGCCTTATCCAGAGGCGCTGGCCACTTATACAGAAGTGGCTTCTAAAATCTGGGGTAATCCTTCTAGCCTGCATAGTTTGGGCAGTCAGGCTACTCGTCTCTTAGAGGCTTCTCGCCGTCAAATAGCAGAGCTTTTGGGTAAGTCTTCGTCGGAGATTTTTTTTACGTCTGGAGGGACAGAAGGGGACAACTGGGTACTTAAGGGAGTTGCTTTTGAAAAGATTCCTTTTGGCAAACACATCATTGTATCTAACATCGAGCATCCAGCGGTTAAAGAATCAGCCCTCTGGTTGCAGAGTCGGGGATTTGAAGTCGATTTTGCGCCAGTAGATAAGGCAGGTTTTGTTGAGGTAGACAAGCTAGCGGAGTTGATTCGACCAGACACCACTCTAATCTCCATCATGGCTGTCAATAATGAAATCGGCAGTATTCAGCCCATTCAGAAAATATCTGAACTGCTAGCAGACAAGCCGACTATTTCCTTTCATGTGGACGCTGTGCAGGCTGTTACGAAGATTCCGACAGCTGCTTATATGACGGATCGCGTGGATTTTGCAACATTTTCCAGTCATAAATTTCACGGTGTCCGGGGAGTAGGATTTGTCTATATCAAGTCTGGCAAGAAAATCAGCCCGCTCTTGACTGGTGGCGGCCAGGAGTCGGATAAGCGCTCCACAACAGAAAATTTAGCTGGTATTGCAGCGACAGCCAAGGCTCTGCGATTGTCCATGGAAAAGCAAGAAGTATTTGCCCAGCGGACGTCTCAGATGAAGAAGATTATCCTTGAAGAGCTGCAGAAGTATCCCGACGTGGTGGTCTTCTCAGGCTTGGAAGATTTTGCGCCTCATATCCTGACCTTTGGTATCAAGGGAGTACGAGGTGAAGTCGTCGTCCATGCGTTTGAAGACTACGAGATCTATATCTCGACGACCAGCGCTTGCTCTTCTAAGGCTGGTAAGCCAGCAGGTACGCTGATTGCTATGGGGGTTGAAAAGTCTCTCGCTCAAACTGCTGTCCGTATCAGTTTGGATCTTGATAATGATATGAGCCAGATGGAGCAGTTTTTGACAACTTTTAAAATTATTTACGAAAAAACCAGAAAAGTAAGGTAAACAATGCAATATTCAGAAATTATGGTGCGCTATGGTGAGCTGTCTACTAAGGGCAAGAACCGCATGCGCTTTATCAACAAACTCAAACGCAATATTCAGGCCGTTTTGTCAGTCTACCCACAAGTCCATGTCAAGGCTGACCGTGACCGGACCCATGTCTATCTGCACGGTACAGACTACCAGCCAGTTGCTGAGTCACTCAAGCAGATTTTTGGGATTCAGAATTTTTCACCGTCTTACAAAATTGAAAAATCTGTGCCAGCCCTGATCGAAGCTGTCCAAGACATCATGAAGGAAGTCTATCAAGAGGGCATGACCTTTAAGATTACCAGCAAGCGCAGTGACCACAGTTTTGAACTGGATAGCCGCGAGCTTAATCAGACGCTTGGGGATGCTGTTTTTGAGGTTATTCCAAATGTTCAGGTCAAGATGAAAGCGCCGGATATTGACCTACGTGTCGAAATTCGTGAAGAAGCGGCTTATATCTCTTATGAGACGATTCGTGGTGCTGGGGGACTACCAGTTGGTACTTCAGGAAAAGGCATGCTTATGCTGTCTGGCGGCATTGACTCACCGGTGGCTGGCTATCTGGCTCTCAAGCGCGGTGTGGATATCGAGGCGGTTCACTTTGCCAGTCCGCCTTACACCAGTCCAGGTGCTTTGAAAAAAGCTCAGGATTTGACTAGGAAGTTGACTAAGTTTGGCGGCAACATCCAGTTTATCGAAGTGCCTTTTACTGAGATTCAAGAGGAAATCAAGGCTAAGGCTCCAGAAGCCTACCTGATGACACTGACTCGTCGCTTTATGATGCGTATTACAGACCGGATTCGAGAGGAGCGGGGCGGTCAAGTCATTATCAATGGAGAAAGTCTAGGTCAGGTGGCCAGTCAAACTATCGAGAGTATGCAGGCTATCAATGCCGTGACCAATACACCTGTTATCCGTCCTGTCGTGACGATGGACAAGCTGGAAATCATTGAGATTGCGGAAAAAATCGATACTTTCCAAATCTCTATCCAGCCATTTGAAGATTGCTGTACTATTTTTGCGCCTGACCGGCCTAAAACTAATCCTAAAATCAAGAATGTTGAGCAGTACGAAGCTCGCCTAGATGTTGAAGGTTTGGTAGAACGTGCCGTTGCAGGCATCATGATTACAGAAATCAGACCACAAGCAGAGACTGATGAAGTTGATGAGCTGATTGAGGACTTGTTGTAGGAGTTTAGAAGTAGCTTTTTACTAAAAGAATCTGGAAATTATATCCATCTATGCTGAAGATAAAAGGGGATATTTATGAACGAGTGGGATTATTTCTTGAGTGGGCTCATGCGAGCATTGTCTTGGAAAGATGGACAAGATAATGCTTTGCTGTTTGGAATTCCCAGTTGGACTTATTTTATTGGTCTCTTAGTTCATTTCCAGATTTTCCTAAGCTTGTATGCTCTCTTATTTTGGGGATATCATAAAGATATTAAGGAAGCTGGCTCTGTCAAGAAGTCCATGAGAAATAAATGGAATACTATACGTCAAAGCCAAAAAAGTACGGGCAGAGCTATTTTTGTCACAATAATTGGCGTTCTTCTTATGTTTTTTATCTTTCCTGCTTATGAAGGCTATCGATGACCAATGGTATTTGGCGATACCATTATTTTACAAATCAAGAAACAGTAACTAAGATGGCCGTACTTTCTGAGATAGATACTTATGTTGGAACTAGAAAGTCTGGTTATTCCAGTGTCACCTTAACGATTAACACTGGAACTGGCAAGCGTACAGTCAACATTGCAAACTCCAGTCAAAGTCTAGCCCGAAACTTAAAATCAAAACTAAAGACACCTACTATAGTTGATGTAGAAATAAATAACAAAGGACAGATTATCTTTATTCATTAAAGAATTTAATAAACGTGAAAATCCGTTTTCATTAAATGAAATTACTTGCAAAAGGTTAGTAGAAGTGCTATACTAAGAATGTTGACTATGCACGGCCTGTGCAACCGCTCGAACATCGTTACTCACATAGTGAGTATAAAGTGGTTCGTCCCACGATGCTAGGCGAGTCTTCACAAAAATACGGGGAAACCCCAAAAAATCATAGGAGGTGCATAATGAGCACATACGCAATCATTAAAACTGGCGGAAAACAAGTTAAAGTTGAAGTTGGTCAAGC
>CAJPQE010000094.1:0-6586 GCA_905372795.1 Streptococcus cristatus
AAGGTGGAAATCAAGGTATCCAAGCGGTCTCTTTCCTGCTGCAAATACTCTAACTGCCTCACCAGATGCGGCAATAAGGCCTGATCGTCCTGACTCAGTAGCTCTGCTATTTTCTCCAAAGAAAAGCCCAGATACTTATAGTAAAGGATGACCTGTAGCCGCTCTAGATCAGCTTGACTATACGTTCGATAGCCATTTTCTGATTTTTGAGGAACCAAAAGCCCGATTTTGTCGTAGTGGTGCAGGGTTTTGACAGAGACACCCGAAAGCTGCGCAGCTTCTTTGATATGATACATAAAAAACCTCCTTGCCCTTATAGTATAAGCCCTGACCTTAGGGCAGAGTCAAGCTTTTTATGAAATTTTTTAAATCACTTTAAATTTTCCAAAGTAGCTAGTATTTATTTGCGAGAAACCATAGCGATAAAGCCCAGTTTTTCTTGATTCTTTTGGAACATCTTAAACATCTTCATAAATTGGCCGTAGTTCTCTTTTTTAAGGGCATTAAAGCAGATTTTCAGAGTACCACCCAGTCCTTCGTCATATATCATCCCTCGAAGACTCATCAAGGTCATTTCACCAACAAAGGTCTCCACACGGTCAAAAGCATGAGAACGTGCCAGCTGAATCCAAGAGCCTTCTGTCAGCGGACCAACATTAACGTTAATCGCACGTGACAGCTCTTCTCGGACATTCTCATCTTTTTGCTTGAGCATAACATCGTGTGTGAGAAGCACTCCGCCTGGCTTCAGCACCCGGTAGTACTCATCCATACATTTGGCCTTCCCCTTATCCGTCTGCATAGTCAGCATGGCTTCATTGATAACAATATCAAACAAATTATCATCATAAGGTAGCTTCATAGCATTAGCCTGCTCAAATGTGACGAGTTCACTCACACCAGCCTTGTCTCCATTAAGCTTAGCCTGAGCCAGCGCAGCCTTATCCAAATCAACTGCAGTAATCTGGCAGCCATATCTTTTAGCCAGCTCGATCGTTGTAGTCCCCATATTGCAGGCAACCTCTAGAACCTTCTTTTCGCTAGAAAACTGCCCCTGCTCAATCAGCCAGTCGGTCGCCAGCTTACCACCGGGACGAAGACGTTTCTTTCCTAACTTTGCTAAAAATTTATGACCTGCTTCTGCCATTTCTGAACCTCCATGATTTTGATTGGTTCCATTATAGCATAAAATATTATATTTTCAGATAATTCTTAGAATTCGGCAAAAAACAGACCGAATCAACCGATTCAATCTGTCTTGTATCTCTTTACAGCCCGAGAAATCCAGCCAGATAGCGCAGTACGGCCACCAAGACTACACCGAATACAACAGTTGCAATCAAGTTCTTATACTTAAAAGCCACATAAGTCGTCAGAAAAACAGCCAGCAAATCCAGCCATTTAAAACTCGGCAACTGACCTGTTTTAGCATTAGTAACACTGGATAAGATAAGGGCAAAGATAATAGAAACTGGCAGATATTTGAGAAAACGCTCTACCATAGGCGGAAGCCCCTTGTACTTGACTAGGATAAAGGGCAAAACCCGCGGAATCCAAGTGACTAGGGCTGACAAAAGAATAGCCAGCAAAATATACTTACTTATCATCCAAAATCACCCCCACTGTACAGCCTAGTAAGGTTGCAAAAAGCACCGCCAGCGAATTTTGAAGCAGCATAGTTAGGACTAAGTAGGCAAGACCTACCACACCCAAGACGAAAAAGAGCTTCTTTATCTTGACCCGTCGCAGCATGATTGTAAATTGAGAGGAGAAAATACCAATAAACATGGCAACTAGGGCAAAGTCTAGGCCAAAGCTCTCAGGATTGGGCAGAAGGGCGCCGAGGGCAGTTCCTAAAATAGTACCCAAAATCCAAGAAGTATAACTCATGAAATTGTTACCCATCATCCAGCTAGCCGCAATCTCTTCTGTATACACCTGCTCTCCCATCAAGACCCCATAAGATTCGTCCGTCAAAAAAGAGCCAATGACAATATTCTGAGCCAAGCTAGACTTACGAAAAAGGGTTGAGGCATGCAGACAGAGCAAAAGATGCCGAATATTTATCAGAAAAACAGTCAGTGCGATGGCCAAGACCGGCGCCTGCTGGGCAAATAAGCCAATCATGGCAAACTGGGCACTGCCAGCATAAACCAAAATACTCATCAGCCCCATCTCCAAGGGATTCATATGAGGTGCCGCCATGATGCCGCAAGCTAGACCAATCCCAATATAGCCCAGAGCCGTTGGTACTGCCGCTTGTGCCCCTTGTTTAAATGTCTGTCCGCGCATTCTTCTCCTTTACTCCATCGTTTCAAAAGCCAGACTTGGCTTCGCATTCAGATCCAAACTGGCAAAATTTTCCTTATTCCACTCACTGACACTGGCATAGGCAATCATACCAGCATTGTCACCGCAGAGGCGCAGAGGCGGAATGATCACCTTAACATCCTGAATCTCAGCTGCCAAGCGCTCTCTCAGACCTTGATTGGCCGCAACGCCTCCCGCCACGACCAGAGTTTTGACTGGATATTTTCCCAGCGCTTTTTTAGTCTTGGCCATGAGAATATCCATGACCGCTGCCTGAAAGCTAGCCGACAGGTCTTGATTAGACAAGACTTCTCGCTTTTGCTGGGCATTGTGGTGCAGGTTGATAAAGGCCGACTTGAGACCGGAAAAAGAAAATTCCAGATTGTCTTCCTTGATCATGGCCCGCGGAAAATCATAAATATCCTGTCCCTCATGAGCCAGCTGATCAATCTCCCTACCTGCTGGATAGGTCAGGCCCATGACTCGACCGACTTTGTCATAGGCTTCACCGACCGCATCATCGCGAGTTTCCCCCACAATCTTATAATCACCAGCTTGACTGACATAGACCAGCTCAGTATGACCGCCGCTGACCAAGAGAGCCAGCAAGGGAAACTCCAAGGGTTCCACGCTCTGGGCTGCCATCAGGTGCCCGGCCATATGATTGACCGGAATCAAGGGAATCCCATGAGCCCAAGCAAAGGACTTGGCCGCTGCCAAGCCGACCAGAAGCGCCCCAACCAGACCAGGACCGTAGGTAACGGCCACCGCTGTGACTTGCTCCTCGCTAATCCCTGCTTCTGCCAAGGCCTCCTCAATGCAAACCGTAATGACCTCCACATGGTGACGGCTGGCCACTTCTGGTACCACTCCGCCAAAACGCTTGTGACTCTCAATCTGGCTGGCAATGACATTACTCAAAAGCTCAGTCTCATTCTTCAGAACCGCCACACTGGTCTCATCGCAAGACGTCTCAAAAGCTAAAATATATCTATCTTTCATGGATCTCTCTTTTCATGACAATCGCATCTTCCACCGGCGCATGATAATAAGCCTTCCGCCGTGCGATTTCTTCAAATTTTTCTTTTTTATAAAATAGCAGAGCTGGCTTGTTCGACTCCCTCACTTCGAGGAAAATTTCTTTATCTGCTGGCAAAAAGTCAAACAAGGCTGTCGCGATTTTCTGCCCCTGATAGCTAGGCAATACAGCAATCTGCAGGACTTCTGCTTCAAAGTCGGTCTCCTGCCAGACTAAAAAGCCGACAAGCTGACTGCCATCTTCTGCTAGCGCACAACTATTCACATCCGAGCGCAGAACTTCTTCCACTTGACCCAAAGTCCAAGGGCTGACCTCATAGACTGCAAGTAAGAGCTGTTCCAACTCTTTTGCGAGAGTCGCCGCGTCCATATCCGAGCTGGCGCTCCATTTTCTAATCTCAATCATAGGCGTTGAATGTAAGAATCACTGGATTCCTGATGGGTCTTGAGCCAATTTTCCTCGGCCTCAACCCGCTTGAGATAGTTAGGGACAAAATCATGAATAGACTGGGCTGGCAAGTCTAAACCAAGACGACCAATAGCTACCGCATCTGGTAAGGTCGGCTGAATGACAGCCTGAGGAAGAGCCGCTTCAATCTGCTCTGCAAAAACTGCTGTCTCTCCGACAAAAGTGACTGGCTGATTAGCAGCGCCAGCTATTTCCAAGACCTCTGCCAAAGGCAGATGAGCTTCTGACCGTACAGCCTGACCAGACTGGTAAAAACCAGCATAGACATTATTGCGACGGGCATCCATGATAGGAATGACCAAACCTTCCACCTGCTCTGGGACTAAAGCCAGCAGACTAGACACACCGACCAGCTCAATCTTGAGCGTATGAGCCAGGGTCTTGGCTGTCGCCACCGCAATTCTCAGACCTGTGTAACTGCCCGGCCCCTGTGCTACCACGATCCGATCCAAATCCGTCGGCTTCATATCCAGACTTTTCATCAGAAAATCAATAGCCGACATAAGGGTAATACTATGATTTTTCTTGATATTGAGCGTCACCTGTCCCAAGACCTCATTATCCTGCAAAAGGGCTAAGGACAAGGCTTTATTTGACGTATCCATCGCTAAAATGTTCATCATTTTCTTCCTTACTCGAGTGTTTGCTTCTTATTATACTACAAAAGCAGCGACAAGGGTAGAGAGAGGCAGTCATTTGATGACCCAGATTGTCCTCAAAGGCTTTTCTGAAAATCTCCACAAGATTTTCTCGGCTATGTCTTTTACTAAAAGCTGGTTTTATGATATAATTGGTTAGAATTATATCGAATCAAGATCAATCTACTACTCATAAAACTGAATAAAAGAAAACAGCTGATTAGCTGTCGTTTTCTGTAGCTTGATCGTGAAAAATGGAAGGAAATAAAATGATTTACAAAGTTTTTTATCAAGAAACAAAAGAACGCAGCCCACGCCGTGAACAAACACGTGCCCTGTACTTGGATATAGAAGCAACCGATGAATTAGAAGGCCGCATCAAAGCCCGCAAATTGGTCGAAGAAAAGACTCCTTACAATATCGAATTTATCGAGCTCTTGTCTGACAAACACCTTGAATACGAAAAAGAGTCAGGCGCCTTCGAATTGACGGAGTTGTAACCTATGGCATATAACTTAAAGAAAGAAGAAGTTGGTGTTTTCGCCATCGGCGGTCTGGGCGAAATCGGCAAAAACACCTACGGAATTGAGTATCAAGATGAGATTATCATTGTCGATGCTGGGATTAAATTCCCAGAAGACGATCTCTTGGGTATCGACTATGTTATCCCCGACTACTCTTATATCGTAGAAAATATTGACCGCGTGAAAGCTGTCCTCATCACCCACGGGCACGAGGACCATATCGGCGGCATTCCTTTCCTGCTCAAGCAAGCCAATGTTCCCATCTATGCTGGCCCTTTGGCTCTGGCTCTCATTCGGGGCAAGCTAGAAGAGCATGGACTTTTGCGGGATGCCAAACTCTATGAAATCAATCAAAATACAGAGTTGACCTTTAAAAATCTGAAGGCGACCTTCTTCCGCACAACCCACTCGATTCCAGAACCTTTGGGGATTGTCATCCATACGCCGCAGGGTAAGATTGTCTGTACCGGTGACTTCAAGTTTGACTTTACACCAGTCGGTGAGCCAGCAGACTTGCACCGTATGGCCGCTCTAGGCGAGGAAGGCGTACTCTGCCTCCTGTCCGACTCGACCAATGCTGAAGTTCCGACCTTTACCAATTCCGAAAAAGTGGTCGGGCAATCTATCATGAAGATTATCGAAGGCATTCATGGACGGATTATTTTCGCCTCCTTTGCTTCAAACATCTTCCGGCTCCAGCAGGCAGCCGATGCTGCTGTCAAGACCGGTCGTAAGATTGCGGTCTTTGGCCGCTCCATGGAAAAGGCTATTGTCAATGGGATTGAACTGGGCTATATCAAGGTTCCTAAAGATACCTTCATCGAGCCAAATGAACTCAAGGACTATCCAGCTGGTGAAGTGCTGATTATGTGTACCGGAAGTCAAGGTGAGCCGATGGCAGCTCTATCTCGGATTGCCAATGGTACTCACCGTCAGGTTCAGCTGCAGCCTGGAGATACAGTCATCTTCTCATCTAGTCCTATCCCTGGTAATACGACCAGCGTTAACAAGCTGATTAATATTATCTCTGAGGCCGGTGTAGAAGTGATTCACGGTAAGATTAACAACATCCACACCTCTGGACACGGTGGCCAACAAGAGCAGAAACTCATGCTTCGCTTGATCAAGCCTAAATATTTCATGCCAGTCCATGGTGAATACCGTATGCAAAAAGTCCATGCAGGTCTAGCCGTTGATACTGGAGTACCAAAAGACAATATCTTCATCATGAGCAATGGTGATGTGCTGGCTCTGACAGCTGACTCAGCTCGTATTGCCGGCAGCTTCAACGCTCAAGATATTTATGTTGATGGGAACCGCATTGGTGAAATCGGAGCTGCAGTCCTACGCGATCGTAAAGACCTGTCAGAAGACGGTGTGGTACTGGCTGTCGCAACAGTTGACTTTGAATCTAAGATGATTTTAGCTGGTCCAGATATTCTCAGCCGTGGCTTTATCTACATGCGCGAATCAGGTGATCTCATTCGCCAAAGCCAGCGCATCCTCTTCAATGCTATTCGCATTGCACTCAAGAATAAAGATGCCAGCGTTCAATCTGTCAGCGGCGCTATCGTCAACGCCTTGCGTCCTTTCCTCTACGAAAGCAC
>CAJPQE010000095.1:0-6573 GCA_905372795.1 Streptococcus cristatus
AGAAAAAAACTTAGAAAATATTTTTTAGAGCAAGCTATTGACTTTCACTTCTCCAATAGCATGATTTTCAAGGAGCTTTTATGCGCTTAACTAAAAAAACTGTTTTTATTGGTATCGCTACTCTTCTTATTTTGGGCTTAGCTGCATGGGGAGTAAATGTATTTCTCGTCATGAACAACGCTCAGCAAAGTTTTGATAAAAATTTTATTCACTTTCAAGCTAAAAGTGATGACAACGAAACTTTTATTACACAAGGCATCGGAAAAAAAGAAGCCTATAATTTATCCTACTCTCCTACTAAGAAGACCATTGAAATAAGCAAATCGACTAAAAATGGAGATATCTATTCTTCCGATTCCATTTACGGAGCAGTAAAAGTCTATGATATAAAACAAAACGCTAATCGCTATGTCTTTATAACAGCTGCAAAACCAATAATCGTTGACTTTGGAATAACTTCAGTCAAGGTAACTTATGATGGAGGTCATTTTGAAACTCCATACTCTGAGCTGCATTTTGGTGAAACTTTCCCTAGTGAAGACAACTAGATAGGAAGTATTCCAGGTCGTCAATCTTTAAATGTGAACTAACCAAGCCAATAAGCTATGGTTAGTTTTTGTTTGCAAAAAAAACGGTTGAAACCGCTTTTTATCTCAATACTGCTTCTGCCAGCGCTTTTTGGATGGCAATGACACTTTTATCACTTCGGAAAGTTAGGGTTTCGGCTGGTTCCTCAGCACTGGAAACCCAGATTTTCAGCTCAGCATCCAGGTCAAAGTGGCCAGCCGTTTCCACCGAAAAGCGAGAAATGGAGCGATAAGGATAAGACTTATAAGCCGTTTTCTTGCCTGTAACTCCCTGCTTGTCCACCAAAATCAACCGCTTATCTGTAAAGACAATCAAGTCGCGAATGAGACTGAAAGCCAGCTCCACATTTTCTGCTGGCGTCAAAATGTTCTCCAATTCTCTTTCTGTTTTTTCAATATCTTTCTGAGAAGCATTACCCAATAAACCACTGAATAATCCCATGTTTCGATCCTCCAATCCATTTTCCCTACTATAGCATTTTCAAGGCCAATAAGCAAAAGAAAACTGCCAGACAAAACTGGCAGTTGTTTTTATTTTGTCAAAATAGACAGAGTTTCCAGCAAATTATCAGCGTGAACTTCAATGGTATCGCCCGTAGCCTTAATCTTGACTTCGACAATGCCTTCTGCGGCTTTCTTACCAACTGTCACACGGATTGGGAGGCCAATCAAATCGCTGTCGCTGAACTTGACACCAACGCGCTCATTGCGATCGTCCACCAAGACTTCATAACCAGCACTCAACAAGTTAGCCTCGATTTGGTCAGTCAGAGCCAGAGCTTCCTCGTCCTTGACATTGACCGGAATCAAGTGCACGTCAAATGGTGCCAGTTCTTTAGGGAAGTTGATACCCCAAGCATAGCGGAATTCACCCTTAGGAGTTTTATTGACAAAGAGACGAGCGTGTTGCTCCATAACAGCAGAGAGGAGACGGCTGACACCGATACCATAGCAGCCCATAATCATTGGTACTGCTCGGCCATTTTCGTCCAAGACATTGGCATTCATACTGTCAGAGTAGCGTGTTCCCAGCTTGAAGATGTGCCCAATCTCAATCCCACGAGCAAACTTGAGGATACCTTGACCGTCCGGAGACACTTCACCTTCACGAACTTCGCGGATATCCACATACTCTGGGCTAAAGTCACGGCCTGGATTAACACCAGTCAGGTGGTAGCCATCTTCATTGGCTCCTGCTACAGCGTTAGAAAGGTCTTGGACTCTACGGTCTGCGATAATAGTCACATCTTCTGGCAGATTGACTGGACCTAGTGAGCCAAATCCTGCGCCCAAGAGCTGGCGAACATCCTCTTCACTAGCGGCTTCAAAGAAATCTGCACCCAAATGGTTTTTCAGCTTGACTTCGTTGAGTTGGTCATTGCCAACAAGGAGGGCCACGACAGGCTTTTCATCAGCCATGTAAACCAAGGTCTTAATTGTTTCTTCTGTATCAACTTGTAGGAAAGCTGCCACCTCGTCAATAGTCTTGCAGTCAGGTGTTTCCACACGCACCAACTCTGCTTCAGTCACTACTTTTTTATTTGGTTTGTAAGCATTGGTTGCCATTTCTAGGTTGGCTGCATAGCTAGACTCGCTAGAGTAAGCAATGGTATCTTCCCCAGAAACCATCCATTTGAGCAATTCTGCCTTGATTTCTTCTTGCACTTCTGCAGGAATTTCATCAAATGAGGCAACTGACTTATCCAAAACGACCCAACGGTCAAGATCTGTACGAGCAGGTGTGATTGCCATAAATTCTTGGCTGTCCTTACCACCCATAGCGCCACCGTCACCGATAATGGCTTTGAAATCTAGCTCACTGCGAGTGAAGATTTTCTCATAAGCAGATTTGTACTCATCATAAGTTACATCCAAACTATCATAGTTAGCATGGAAACTATAACCGTCTTTCATGATAAACTCACGAGTACGAAGAAGTCCATTACGTGGGCGCTTTTCGTCGCGGTACTTAGGCTGGATTTGATAGAGATTGAGCGGTAATTGCTTGTATGATTTAACAGAGTCACGGACAATGGAAGTGAAGGTCTCTTCGTGTGTAGGACCTAAGATAAAGTCTGATTTTTCACGATTTTTTAGCTTGTAGAGATCTTCACCGTAAGTCTCGTAACGACCTGACTCGCGCCAGAGATCTGCACTAAGCAGGGCAGGCGCCAGCATTTCAACTGCACCAATCTTATCGAATTCTTCCCGCATGATTTTTTTAGCTTTTTCAATAACACGGTTAGCCAGTGGCAGATAAGAGTAAACTCCCGCAGAAACTTGGCGAACATAGCCAGCCCGCAACATAAGAGCGTGGCTGATAACCTGAGCATCGCTTGGCATTTCGCGCAGCGTTGGGATTAGCATTTTACTTTGTTTCATAAAAACAAAACTCCTTCATAGAATATTTTTCAATCTTTTAAATGTTAGAAGAACAATTTCATAATATCATTCCAAGTCACAGCGATCATGAGGACAACCATGACAGCTACCCCTGCGAGGGTAACATAGCTTTCTGTTTCCCGTTTCAAGGGTTTGCGACGGATAGCCTCAAGGATATTGAGGACAATTTTTCCACCGTCCAAAGCCGGAATCGGAATTAGATTAAAGATCCCGATATTAAGGGACAGCATAGCTAAAAGATTCAGAATAGCTGGAAGTCCAAGCTCCGCGGCTTGCGAACTCGCTTTGTAGATCGCTACCGGACCACCCAACTTGTTCAAACTAAAGTGGAAGATGATATCCTTCAAGGCCGTTAAGATACGACTTGCTGTGTACCAAGTATCTGTCACACCTGACAGAAGCTTATCGAAAAAGCCCGTCTTGACAGCGTTGGTCACACCGAGATAATAGCGTCCACCATCTTCTTCTGGTTGGACCGTCACTTTTTGAGTCTTTCCATCTCGTTCATAGGTAATCGTTACTTCTGGATTTTTTCCTTGGTTACGGGTTGCCTTCTGGACAGAATCTGTCAACTCATCCCAATTGGAAACCTTGTATTCATTGACCTGAACGATCTGGTCATTGTCTTTCAAACCAGCCTTAGCCACCACTCCTTGAGGAACGACCTGAACATGATTGCTATAGTAGTCCACTGCTCCTCCTCGCATAAAGGCTAGGAGAGAGTAGACGACAATGCTCAGGATAAAGTTGTTCATGGGACCCGCAAAGTTGGTAATGAGTCGTCCCCAGATACTAGCATTTTGATACTGCACATCTAGAGGAGCAATCCGAACTTCCGTTCCGTCCTCCTCAACAATGGTCGCATCGTGGTCAACAGAATAAGTCTTGGTCTCATCCAAGACCAGCCCTGTAATCTCCAGCTTTTCTTCAAAATCAAAACTGGTCACATTCATAGGCAGAGCTGTCTGATCAACTTTCTTGCCAGACAGATTGATGCGGACGACTTTCCCATCTTCATTCAAGGTCAGACTAGCTGGCGTACCTGTTTTGATTTCTGTCGAATCCTCGCCCCAGCCAGCCATGCGGACATAACCACCGAGCGGCAGAATTCGAATCGTATAGGCTGTTCCATCCTTGCCAATATGAGCAAAGATTTTCGGGCCCATCCCAATGGCAAACTCACGAACTAGAATGCCTGATTTTTTGGCAAAGTAGAAATGTCCAAACTCATGAACCACCACAATGATCCCAAAAATAATAATAAATGTAATAATCTGCATAAGTCTAATCTTTCTCTTAAGATTGTTCATTAAGCCAAGAAGGCTTTAGGCTGCTTGGCCACCAAACTCCTTAGAACAGGCCAAAGAGGTGCATCAGTGGAAAGACAAAAAGCAAGCTATCAAAGCGATCCAAAACGCCGCCGTGCCCAGGAATAAATTTCCCTGAGTCTTTCACACCAAAGTGACGCTTAATGGCGCTCTCTACCAAGTCACCGAATTGGCCAGCAATACTAAAGACAACAGTCAAGAGCAGCATGGTCACAAAGCTATATGGAGTGGCAACTTGCGGACGAACAGACATAAAAATCGCAGAAACCAGCACCGCTGAGATAATGCCTCCTAAACTGCCTTCAATGGTTTTATTTGGCGATACCTGTGGCAATAATTTTCTCCGCCCGTAGCGGGTACCGACCAGATAGGCCCCACTGTCTGTCGCCCAGACGATAAAGAGAGCCAGCAAAACCTTGTCCACATTTACCAAACGAGCATCGATCAAAGCATTAAAACCTAGACCGACATAAAAACTAGAAGCAATCGGATAAGCCGCATCTTCAAAGCTATAAGAGGAACCTAAAACAGTCGCTCCTAGCAAGACGAAAACGACCAAGCCATAAGCCATCACATTGCCGTCCACAGGTAAAAACTTCAAGTAATTCTCAAGTGGCAGGGTCAAGACGAAAGCTGCCAGCATGGCCAATCCGCCCTCCAAGGTCGCTGTCGGAAGCCCCTTCATCTTAAGCAATTCATGCACTGCCAGCATGGCAAGAAGACCAACGCTGATCTGGAAGGGAATCCCTCCCATTTTCACTAGAGGAATAAAAATAGCTAGAGCAATTCCTCCAAAAAGAAGACGTCTTTGTAAATCTAAACTCATCTTTTTCTCCCTCCTTTATACACCGCCAAAGCGGCGATTGCGGCGATTATACTCTACAACCGCATCCTTCAAAGCCTTCTCATCGAAATCCGGCCAAAGAATATCTGTAAAATACAACTCGCTATATGCTGTCTGCCAAGGCAGGAAATTGCTAAGGCGTAGCTCGCCACTCGTACGAATAACCAAATCAGGATCCCGTAAACTTGCAGGCAAACTGCTGGTATAAAGATAATCTCCAAGCATTTCCTCTGTAATATCAGCCGGTTGGACTTTCGCATCTAAAACAGCTTGGGCAAGCTTCTGAACTGCTTGATTGATTTCAGCTCGTCCGCCATAGTTTAGGGCGAAATTCAAAATCAGCCCTGTATTCAAGCGAGTCAGATCTTCAGCCTTCTCCAAGGCCTCAAAGGTTGCTTTTGGAAGTCGCTTCGTATCGCCAATCATTTGAATTTTTACATTGTTTCTGTGCAATTCTGGCACATAGCGGTCATAAAACTCAACCGGCAAATTCATAATGAAGGACACTTCTTTTTCTGGTCGCGTCCAGTTTTCCGTTGAAAAGGCATAGACTGTCAAGACCTGCACACCCATCTCCTTGGCTGCAATCGTCACTTCTTGCAAAGCTTCCATACCTGCCTTATGACCAAAGACGCGCGGTTGCATGCGTTTTTTTGCCCAACGACCATTACCATCCATGATAATCCCTATATGCTTAGGAACAAGCAAGGTCTCATCGAGCTTTTCTTTTTTCTTAAAACTAAACATATTTTTTATCCTATTTAAAGTTTTATCATTTCATTATATCATAAATCCTTTAAATGTGGGCAGGAGAGCTGATGATGAATAGCTGGTAGTGTATGCAGGCAGGTTTCGCTTGTATCGCACAACTATAATATTGTAAAAGATGAGTTACAAAATGTCCTTAAAATAAAAAAGACAGCCTCTCGACTGTCCTGTATCCTATTCTTCAATGGCAGTATCTTCATCAGACACAGCGATATCGCCTTCCACTCCCGCAGCAGCTGGGATACCTTCTGTCAATGGCAAAACAGTCTTAATGGCTGCTAATTCAAATGTCAAGAAAACACCGTCTACATCCAAGACAACTGTCTTACGCTCTGAATCAACTTCATCAACGGTCCCGTAAAGACCACCAATAGTAATGACTTCATAGCCTTTTTGCAGTTTATTAAGGCTTTCCATCCGTTTTTCAGCTTGCTTTTTCTGTGTCCGTACTTGGAAATACATCATTCCCACTAGTACAACGAAAAAAATAATCATCATTGTTGGATTCATTGCTCTTCTCCTTTGGAATTCATCTACTAATTACTATAGCAGATTTTGGCCCGTTTGACAAGGCAGGAAAATAATTTCCAAAAGAGAGTGGGACAGAAATCGGTAATTCGTTAGAATTCGATTTCGTCGTCCC
>CAJPQE010000096.1:0-6531 GCA_905372795.1 Streptococcus cristatus
CTATAGGGGTATAAAGGAGAAAAAATATGTTTCATTTTTTTACAAAAATAGATAGTATTTCAACGGATGAGTTGGAGAAGCGATTGAAGTCCAATATCCAACTAATTGATGTACGGACACCATCCGAATTTCGTAGAGGACATATCAAAGAGGCCCAGAATGTTCCTTTGAGCCAAATTGGGCAATTTGTTCCAGCTAAAAAGGAGACGATTTACGTTATTTGCCATTCAGGCGTGCGGAGCAAGATGGCAGCGAAAAAGCTGAAGAAAAAGGGCTATGATGTTGTCAATGTCCGCGGTGGTATGAGCGCTTGGGCAGGGAAAACCATTAAGTAGAAGGGGTTAAACAATGAAAATTATTATCGTTGGTGGAGTTGCAGGCGGTATGTCTGCGGCAACACGTTTAAGACGGCTGATGGAAGATGCTGAAATTGTAATTTTTGAAAAAGGTCCTTTTGTATCTTTTGCGAACTGCGGCCTGCCTTATTATATTTCTGGTGAAATTGCCGAGCGAGATGCTCTCTTAGTTCAAACACCTGAAAGTCTCAAGGCACGTTTCAATTTGGATGTGCGTCCTTTTCATGAGGTGGTGAAGATTTCTCCTGAGGAGCATACGGTGACGGTGGCTCATGACGGTTCAGAGTTCACGGAGCAGTATGATAAGCTGATTCTTTCACCGGGGGCGAAGCCTTTTATTCCTGAGATTGAAGGACTTTCAGAAGCAAATAATGTATTCACTTTGCGCAATGTTCCAGACTTGGATCAGATCATGTTAGCCTTGGATGAAGAGCCACAAGAGGCTGTTGTCGTAGGTGCTGGATTTATCGGTCTGGAAACGGCTGAAAATCTACGCAAGCGTGGCTTGAATGTAACAATCGTAGAAAAAGCGCCGCATGTTTTGCCACCGCTGGATGAGGAAATGGCAGCTTTTGTCCAAGCTGAATTAGCGGACAAGGGAGTGAAGGTCATTACTTCCCAGTCAGCTACTCGCTTCGAAGAAAATGGCAAAGTAATCGTCTTGGAAGATGGTCAAAAATTGGCTTCAGATGTGACCATTCTCTCTGTCGGGGTCCAGCCTGAAAATAGCTTGGCTAAGGCAGCAGGCATTGAAACAGGTCTTCGTGGGGGCATCTTGGTTGACGAGCATTATGAGACGAGCCAGAAAGATATTTTTGCAGTCGGTGATGCTATCCTTGTGAAGCAGGAAATTACTGGTGATGATGCTTTGATTGCTCTAGCTTCGCCTGCTAATCGACAAGGACGTCAGGTAGCAGATGTGCTTGCTGGCTTGGAGCGGAAGAATAAGGGAAGCATTGGCACGGCTATTGTGCGTGTCTTTGACATGACAGCCGCTTCAACAGGTCTGAACGAGCGTTTCCTTCAGCAAAATCACTTGCCTTATCAAGCGATTCATGTTAGCGGTAAGGATCATGCAGGTTACTATCCAGGTGCGACTGACTTGACCTTGAAATTGCTCTTTGAGCCAAAAACTGGAAAAATCTATGGTGCTCAAGGTGTAGGGAAAAAAGGCGTTGATAAGCGGATTGATATCCTAGTGACGGCTATTAAGGGAAATCTGACGATTTTTGATTTGCCAGAGCTGGAGTTCACCTATGCACCACCTTTTGGCTCAGCCAAGGATCCGGTCAATATGCTGGGCTATGCAGCTATGAATCTAGCGGAAGGCTTGAGTGAAAATATCCAATGGCACCAGCTGGAAGACGAGTTGGCAAGCGGGAAAGTCTTTTTAGATGTTCGGACGCTCAATGAATTTAAGCAAGGACGCCTAAAGGCGGACAAGACAGTCCATATTCCTCTGAATGAACTCAGAGAACGCTTGGCTGAGCTGGATAAGGAAGAAGAATATATCGTGAGCTGCCACAGCGGTCTGCGCAGCTATATTGCCGAGCGAATCTTAAAACAAGCAGGATTTGCAGTGAAAAATCTAGACGGAGCTTATGCTTTGTATAAAATGGTAAAACCAGAAGGAGTAGAAAAATGAAAACTATATCAGTAGCTGACTTAGAAAAGCAGTATCAATCTGAAAAATTGGCCATCGTAGATGTGCGCGAAAGACATGAATTTCAAGCAGGTCATATCCCAAATGCTGGAAATCTTCCGCTTAGTGAGTTGGAAACTGGCTATAAAAAGCTGGATCCTGACTACAAATACTATGTCATTTGCCAAGGAGGTGCGCGTTCAGCGACTGCTTGCCAATTTCTTGCCATGCAGGGCTTCGATGTGACCAACGTATCAGGTGGCATGAACGCTTGGTCTGGAGAGACGGAATAAAAGATAAAAAGGATTCAAGTCGTTGCTTGAATCCTTTTTTCCTCTCCTTCTTATTTTCGATTTACCAGAAAATGAATAGCTTTCTCTATTCTTTCCCTTTGTTTTTTCGGATCATCAGATGGATTTTCTAGGCAATCCGTTAAATTCTCAGTAATAACCATCTCAATAACACGGTCAACGCTGGAGCGAACGGCTAATAACTGTGTGAGAATATCTGAACATTCCCTGTCCTCTTCAATCATTTTTTGAATGCCTCTTAACTGACCTTCAGAGCGCTTGAGGCGGGTAATATAATTAGAATTCACGGTGATTTCCTCGTTTGTTTACATTGAGTTTATTATATGCTTAATCTGTATATTTGTCAATTGGATTGGTTGGAGGTAGTTTTCAGAAATTTTCCATAATCACTCTCTGATTCCTCTATTTACTTTTTATCAAAATTCTGGTATAATAGCCTATGTTATAAAATATAACATAGAAATTGAACTAAGAGAATACTAAATAAAATAAGGGCCTATCTTTGTTTCAGATTCTCTTATTCTGAGACTTCTCTCAATTTTTGGAGGTGTATTTATGAAAGTATCAAAAATGCTTTTAGCTACTGGGGTGGTACTCAGTGCAGGAGTGTTCTTGTCAGCTTGTGGCAAATCTTCATCCAGCACAACCACATATTCTTATGTTTATGCCAGTGATCCAGATAGCTTGAACTACCTGACCACTAACCGTGCAACTACATCAGACGTTATTACAAACCTTGTGGATGGTCTTTTGGAAAATGATGAATATGGAAATCTAGTTCCTTCTCTTGCAGAATCATGGACAGTTTCTCAAGACGGCCTGACTTACACATATAAGCTTCGTAAGGATGCTAAGTGGTTCAATGTTGATGGCGAAGAAGTCGCAAGTGTGAAAGCTCAAGACTTTGTGACTGGACTTAAATATGTGGCTGACCAGAAGTCTGAAGCCCTTTACCTGATTCAGGACTCGATTAGTGGCTTGGATGCCTATGTCAAAGGCGACGAAAAAGACTTTTCAAAAGTCGGAGTGAAGGCAGTAGATGATTATACTGTTCAATACACGCTGACACGCCCAGAGCCTTATTGGAACTCTAAAACTACGAATAATATCTTGTTCCCTGTCAATGAAGAATTTTTGAAGTCTAAAGGAAAAGATTTTGGTTCTGTTGATCCATCAAGTATTCTTTACAACGGTCCTTTCCTTTTGAAATCTTTGACCTCTAAATCGTCTATGGAATTCGTTAAGAATCCAAATTATTACGATAAAGACAAGGTCAGTCTAGAACATGTCAAATTAACCTACTATGATGGATCAGACCAAGAATCTTTAATTCGCAACTTCAGTGATGGTGCTTATAGTGGTGCCCGTCTCTATCCGAATACTTCAGGATTTGCGGCAGTTAAGAAGAAATATGCGGACAATATACTTTATAGCCCACAGGATGCGACCTCATATTACTTTAATTTCAACTTCAACCGTCAATCATACAATCACACTTCCAAAACAAGTAATGATCAAAAGAATGCAACAAAAGAAGCAGTTTTAAATAAGGATTTCCGTCAGGCCGTCAATTTTGCCCTTGACCGGACTTCTTATGGTGCGCAAAGTAATGGTAAAGATGGAGCTACCAAGTTGTTGAGAAATACGCTTGTCCCTCCAACATTTGTTCAAATTGGCGATCAAACTTTTGGCCAAGTTGTTGCTTCTAAATTAGTGAATTATGGTACAGAATGGGCGAATATCGACCTGACAGATGCTCAAGATGCTTATTATAATCCAGAAAAAGCCAAGGCAAGATTTGCTAAAGCCAAGGAAGCTTTAGAGTCTAAGGGAGTTCAATTCCCAATTCATTTGGACCTTCCTGTAGACCAGGCTGACAAGGTGAGTATCCAATGGGCAAGTTCAGTAAAACAATCAATTGAATCAACCTTGGGTGCAGAAAATGTAGTGATTGACCTGCAGAAGATTAGTGTGGATGATTTGAACAACATCACCTATTTTGCAAATACTGCAGCTCAAAAGGACTATGACTTCTATACAGGGGGCTGGTCAGCTGACTATCAAGACCCATCTACCTACTTAGATACTCTAAATGTAAATAATGGCGCTAGCTTGCAAAACTTTGGTTTTGAGCCAGGTCAAGATATGGACAAGATGAAAGAGCTGGGCTTGGACACTTATACTAAGATGTTGGAAGAAGCAAATGCTGAAACAACAGATGTGAAAGTTCGCTATGAAAAATATGCGGATGCACAAGCTTGGTTGCTGGATAGTGGGATTATCATGCCGACCATTTCAGGAGGCGGTAGTCCTTCTGTAAGTAAGTCCAAACCTTTCAGTCGTGCCTATTCACTCGTTGGAATCAAGGGATCCGGCTTCAACTTTAAATATACGAAACTCAGAAGTGAGATTGTAACGACAAAAGAATATGAAGAAGCTAAGAAAAAATGGCAAGAAAAAACCTTAGAATCTAACAAAAAAGCCCAAGAAGAACTAGCGGATCATATTGAAAAGAAATAAGAGATTAAAAGATTAACTTTCTTTGAGAGTTAATCTTTTTGATTTGATCTACATTAAGAATTTTATAAAAGGAGCTATTTAGGCTTGTTTTTTTATGAAAAATTAGTTATAATGAATAAGTTGCCACCCTTAGTGTAATGGATATCACGTAAGATTCCGGTTCTTGAGATGGGAGTTCGATTCTCTCAGGGTGGATGACTTAAGCTTGGACTCAAGAGAGTCCTTTTTTGTTTTCTAAGAGAGGAGACAGCTATGGTGGTGAAGTTAATCGCTCATACCTTGATTGAGAAAGACGGAAAGTATTTGCTGATCAAACGCTCAAAAATAAAGCGTGGGCTTCCTAATGTTTATCCATGCTATTGGGATATTCCTGGCGGAAGCGTAGAAGAGAACGAACTACCCAGAGAAGCGGCTCTACGCGAGGCTATGGAAGAGGTTAATCAAAAGATTCGGATTGATAAGATTATTCATGAAGATAGTCAGTTTGACACAAGTAAAAATACTGTTTTTACACGCTTGGTTTATGAGGCTAGGATTATAGAGCAGCGTGATATCCTATTGGATCCAGAAGAGCATACAGACTTTATTTGGCTTTCTTCTTTGGAGGACTTAGAGGGAGAGCCGATTGTTCCTTATTTGCTTGATATTTTTGCTGACAGATCCACATAAAACAAAAAACATCCCCTTTTATCAGGAGATGTTTTTTCTGATTAGTTTTTAGATGCTTCTTGGAATTCTGGATTCTTCCATGCTTCATCAATAATTGCTTGCAATTCTTTAGCAGATGCTTGCATTTTTTGAGTTTCTGCATCGTTCAATGGGATATTTACTGGACGAACGATACCGTGTGCACCAACAACTGCTGGTTGACCGATGAAGACATCTTTCACACCGTATTGGCCTTCTTGGAAGACTGAAAGTGGAAGTACAGCATTTTCATCGTCAAGGATAGCTTTTGTAATACGAGCAAGGGCTACAGCGATACCGTAGTATGTAGCACCTTTCTTGTTGATGATTGTGTAAGCAGCATCACGAACGCCTTCGAACAATTCGATCAATTCAGACTCTTGAACATTTTGAGTATCTTTAAGGAATTCTTCAAGGTTTACACCTGCGATGTTTGCATGTGACCAAACAGCGAATTCTGAATCACCGTGCTCACCCATGATGTAGGCGTGGACTGAACGAGCATCAACATCCAATTTTTCAGCAAGTGCTTGACGGAAACGAGCTGAGTCAAGTGAAGTACCTGAACCGATAACGCGTTCTTTAGGGAAGCCTGAGAATTTCCAAGTTGAATAAGTCAAAACGTCAACTGGGTTAGCAGCAACAAGGAAGATACCATCGAAACCTGATTCAACAACTTGTGTTACGATTGATTTGTTGATGGCAAGGTTCTTACCAACGAGGTCAAGACGAGTTTCACCTGGTTTTTGAGGTGCACCCGCAGTGATAACAACAAGGTCAGCGTCTGCACAGTCAGAGTATTGAGCTGCGTAGATCTTTTTAGGTGAAGTGAAGGCAAGGGCGTGGCTAAGGTCAAGCGCATCACCTACAGCTTTTTCGTGTAATTGTGGAATTTCGATAATTCCAAGCTCTTGTGCAATTCCTTGGTTAACAAGCGCGAAAGCGTAAGATGAACCTACGGCACCGTCACCAACAAGGATGACTTTTTTATGTTGTTTAGTAGCAGTCATTTCTA
>CAJPQE010000097.1:0-6209 GCA_905372795.1 Streptococcus cristatus
CAACAGGTGTCATCAATCCATTATCCATCCCAACCGCCATCGCAAGGTTGACATAGTTGTGCGTGATAATGGTCTTGCCGTCTTCAGTCAATGAAGCGTTGATGTATGGGTGCTTCATCAGTGTCTTAACAACAGCGAGAGAAAGCAAGTCTGTAACCGTAATTTTCTTGCCAGTTGCTTCCATGATTGGCTCAAGAACTTTCTTACGAAGAGCCAGCATCTCAGACATATCGACATCGTAGTTGAGCGTGAAGGTTGGCGCAGTTAAGTAAGATTCAACCATACGTTGGGCGATAACCTTACGCATTGGTGTCATTGGAATACGCTCAATCTCACCATAAGGAGTGATATTGTCTGGAACTTCTTCCTCTTTTTCAATCTGAGCAGGAGACTTGATGGTATCGTTCTCGATATTTTCAGGAAGCAATGCCAAAACGTCCTTCTTCATGATTTTACCACGATGACCAGTTCCTTGGATTTCCTGCCAAGCAATGTTATGTTCGAGGGCAATTCGTTTTGCAAGTGGCGAAATGCGAACCACATTTGTGTCTTTATAAGTTTCCACGTCTTCTTTGTGGACACGACCGTTTGCACCTGAGCCAGAAACGTTGTAGAGGTTGATCCCTAGATCATCCGCTAACTTTCTAGCCGCAGGAGTCGCTCTTAGCTTGTCATCAGCCATGACCTCTCCAATTCTATACTAAGATATTAAGGACGAAGAGGGCAAGGAAAAAATAGGAGATTGACGATGTGTTCGATGAACACAAGGAAATCTATCTTTTTTTCGCAGACCTCCGTCCGAATTCAATTACATGATACAAAGGGCGTTAAAAGCGATTGAAAAATAGGAAATCGACACTGGCTTCGATGAAACCAAGGTAAATTATCTTTTTTCTGAGCTCTTAGCCCACACTAAATATAAATATTAACAGTACTTATTAGGACCTCTACACAAGATTAGATTACATAAAATAATCTATGTAATCTAATCCATGAGAAAGCCTTTTCTTTATTATACCTTATTCTTTATGATATGTCTTCCGAATAGCGTCTTTGATGCTTTCAACAGTCGGAATCATTGCGTTTTCTAAGTTTTGTGCATAAGGCATTGGCACATCTTCTCCGGCACAACGGCGGATTGGTGCGTCTAGATAATCAAATGCTTCTGATTCAGAAATAATCGCTGAAATCTCTCCGATATAACCACTTGTTTTGTGGGCATCGTTGACGAGAACAACCTTACCAGTCTTTTTAACAGAGTTGATGATAATTTCTTTATCAAGTGGCACCAATGTACGTGGGTCAACGACTTCTACAGAGATACCTTCTTCTGCCAATTCTTCAGCCGCCTGCATGACACGGCGCAGCATTTTTCCGTAGGTAACAACTGTTACATCAGTACCTTCTTTTTTGATTTCCCCAACGCCAAGCGGAATAACATACTCAGGATCGACTGGCACTTCCCCTTTTTGGTTAAATTCTGACTTGTATTCAAGAATGATAACTGGGTTGTTATCACGGATAGAAGACTTGAGAAGTCCTTTCATGTCCGCAGGTGTACCTGGAGCCACAACTTTCAGTCCAGGAATATGAGTAAACCAAGACTCTAGAGATTGCGAGTGCTGGGCGGCAGAACCAACTCCGTTACCAGCCGCACAGCGAATGGTCATTGGAACCTGACCTTTACCACCAAACATATAACGTGTTTTAGCGGCTTGGTTGACGATATTGTCCATGGCAATGACTGAGAAATCCATAAAGGTCATATCAACGATTGGACGAAGTCCTGTCATGGCTGCTCCTGCTGCCGCTCCAGAAATCGCTGCTTCTGAAATCGGACAGTCACGTACACGCTCAGGTCCAAATTCTTCCAGCATACCAACAGATGTTCCGAAATCTCCACCGAAAACTCCGACATCCTCACCCATCAAGAGTACATTTTCATCGCGACGCATTTCCTCAGACATAGCGAGGATAATGGTGTCACGAAATGACATTGTTTTAGTTTCCATTTTCTTTTTTCTCCTCTCTTTAGTCTGCGTAAATATCTTCAAAAGCAGATTCAAGCGGTGGGAGTGGGCTTTCTTCTGCAAACTTGACAGATGCTTCTACCGCTTCTTTGACACTAGTTTGAATAGCTTCTAGTTCCTCCTCACTTGCAATGTCATTCTCTAGCAAGTAGTTTCGAAGATTTTCAATGGGATCTTTTTTCTTCCATTCGTCTACTTCTTCACGAGTACGGTATTTACCCGGATCAGAAGATGAATGTCCTAACCAACGATAGGTTACACTTTCGATCAAGACTGGTCCTTTACCACTACGAACGTGCTCGACAGCCTTTTGGAAGCCTTCATAGACATCCAGAACATTATTTCCATCTTCGATGAACATGCCTGGGATTCCATAGGCTGCGCTGCGCTCGTGGATGTGTTCCACATTGGTCATTTTCTTGATATCCGCAGAGATTCCATAACCATTGTTAATACAGTAGAAAATAACTGGGAGATTCCAGATAGAAGCCATGTTAACTGCTTCGTGGAAAACACCTTCGTTGGTCGCACCGTCACCAAAGAAGCAGACGACAATCTTACCTGTCTTCTGCATTTGCTGAGTAAGAGCTGCACCGACAGCGATTCCCATGCCGCCACCTACGATACCATTAGCACCAAGGTTTCCAGCATCCAGATCGGCAATATGCATAGAGCCGCCTTTCCCTTTACAAGTACCATTGTACTTACCAAGGATCTCGGCCATCATACCATTTAGGTCAATGCCTTTGGCAATGGCTTGACCATGTCCACGGTGATTAGAAGTGATTAAATCATCCGGATTCAAAGCTAACATTGCACCAACGTTTGCTGCTTCCTCACCCACTGAAAAGTGAGTCATGCCTGGAACTTTCCCTTTTTTTACAAGTTGTGCAATTTTCAAGTCCATACGACGGATTTCTTCCATCTTACGAAACATCTCTAGTAAGAGAGATTTATCTAAGGTTGCCATTTATTTGCCTTTCTAAAACCCCATTCAATCGTATGTACGGGCAACTCTGCAACTGTTTAAGTTGTACTAGGATAATTATGAATATCCTAAGCGTTCTAACTGTCCTATCATTCCGAATGATACAGGGTATAAGCATTATTTATTTCTCTTCTATTCTAACGAATATTGTAAGCACTGTCAAAGTTTTTGCTCAAATTTTTTCACAAAGAAAAATCAGCATATCGCATGGATAGGCTGATTGATAAATCAAAAATAAATATTTCACAAACTATCATTCTTAGATTTTTTGAATGGTTCAATAGATTCAAAACTATATTCTCATTCTATTTCCGCAACACTATTATATATGCTGACTGGATGTTCACCGTTGTAAGGAAGCTATTTACTATAAAAGATTATTCTGCTTTCTTTCCAAAGTCAGTAATCATCTCTTCCATCTGCTCCCGACTTGGAGTGGTCAGCATGTAGAGGTAATCACCTTGCAACTCAGCAAAGGCCGCTGGCATGTCTTTTTTGACTTTAAAGTTATCCCGATACTTCTCTAACAACTCTGCCTCTGAATAAGCATAATGTGAGCTTGCGCGACGAGACGTTGCCAAGCAGAATAACGGCTCTATGTCCGACTCAGGGAAGGACTCACCCGCAACAATATTCGCGTATCCACGATAGAGATCGATTGAGTGAGCATAATTATAAACATCGATGGTGAAACCACCTGCTGGACGGTTATTGTATTCGATAGCTATGTAATCATCGTCTTTGCGGAAAAATTCGATATGGAAAAAGCGCTCTTTCATGCCAAATGCTTGGACGATGGCTTCCCCATAAGCACGAAGTTTTGGATCCATCTCCTTGAGGATATAGTATGAATTATCCATTTTATAAAGCATGAGGTCTAGCGGTGTGTAGGCGTAATCAAAAGTCGTTGAAAAGACTATATTTCCTTCGGAATCAATCAGACCATCAAACGTACAGATCTCGCTAGAAGTTACAAATTTTTCAAAGAAATAGACAGTCTCCTGATCCCATTCTTCTTTAAAATGCTCGACATCCGCAGCTGTCTCAATCTTAAACGTGGCTGCTGCTCCCACTCCATTATCTGGCTTGGCAATCAGAGGAAGGCCGATTTTTTTGACAGCCTGATCCACATCCGATAGTTTTCTGACAACCTGACCTGGAACGACTGGCACACCAGCTTTCTTGAAGAGTTTCTTCATTTCAGACTTGAATTTTGTCTTTTTCAGGTCATTTGGCTTGGCTCCAAAAACGTTAAATTGTTCCCGCAACTGGGCATCTTGCTCCAGCCAGTATTCATTATGAGATTCAATGCGGTCAATCGGTCCATGTTTGTAGAAAAGGAAGGCTACCGCACGTTTAACTTCGTCCAGATTTTCCAAATTGTCAACACGGAAATACTCTGTCAAAGCGTTCTGGAGACCTGGTCCTAACTGTTCATAAGGCTCCTGTCCGATACCAAGCACTGTAATACCTTTGTTAGCCAGCTCAATCGTAAACTGCTGGAAATTTTCTGGATAATAAGGTGAAATAACAATATAATTCATAGTAAGACTTCCTTTCTACTTAACATTTTAGAGGTTTAACTGGCTCAAGAAATAAGGCATCTGCTTGCGCCACCAAATCCAATCATGAGACACATCATGTCCCCACTCAGCAAACCAGGCTGGGATATTTTTGTGCTCGCAGGCTTCTTTCAGTGTGTAAAATGAAGGAAGGCCATCCTGCTCCCAGTCTCCCAAACCGGTACAAACAATAATATCAGCTTGTCGATAGCGGTCAATAAACCAACCATCATTTTGGTTCCAGATATAGTCAGCTGGTGAGTTTTGATAAATGGCTTCGTCGTTCAAATTGTCACCGACAAAGAAACGTGCATCATAGACACCACTGAGGGCGATTACTTTATTGAAAACATCTGGATGTTGGAGGAAGAAATTGACAGCATGATAAGCGCCCATAGAGCAACCTGTCGTTATCATTGGGTCAAACCAGCCTGTCTTGTGTTTGATAAAAGGAATCGCCTCTTCAATAACATAACGCTCATAAGCACGGTGCACCTCAGCGCGGTCATGGGGATGTTTCCAGTCTGCCAGCCAGCTTTCGCTATCGACGCTACTCAAGGTAAAAAATTGCACCTTCCCTGTCTCGATGAACCAAGAGCAGGCTTCAATCATGCCGAAATCAGCATATTCATTGTGAGAACCGCCTGACGAGGCAAATACTACTACTGGAATACCAGCATGACCGTAACGATTGACATACATTTCACGGTTCAGATGACCGCTCCAATGACTTAAAAATTCTACATGCATTTGTTTTCTCCTTTTAGCTTCTTTTCCTACCACTTTTCACTGATAAAGCGGAAACAGCCAGGTAGATTTTCCGCCCAGTCCACTTCATTGTGAATCGCTCCAGATTGGATTTTAATGTGCAGATTGTCCAGCTCCACACCAGCAGCAATCAGCTGACGGTAATAACTGAGTGAAGAATCAATATAGGCTTGCTTGATATTGCCTGCCATGAGAGTCTTATCTGTATCATCAGCCTCCTCCGTGCCAACATAGATGAAAACTCGCTGGTCTGGATGCAACTTCTGGCGTTCTATATAGCGGTCAAAAGCTTCTTGGTGGAGCCAGTTGGCCGATGAAAAAACACCTAGACAGCCGACCTGATCCTGATATTCAATGCCGATAAATTGGGTAATATTGCCCCCCAATGAAGAACCAATCATAGCCGTATGCTGGCGGTCAGGCTTAGTCCGATAATTTTCGTCAATAAAAGGTTTGACGACGTCCATGACAAACTCTGCGTACTCTGTGCCCTTGCCGCCAAACTGAACACCAGGAATATTGGACTCCTGAAACTTCCAAGCAGAATACTCATCCATCCGTCGTGGTCCATCGTTGTCAATGGCCACGACTATCATTTTTTCAATATCAGGATTGCGCTTGATTGTTGGAATCACTTTCCAAGAATGCCCACTGAAAGACTCCTTGCTATAGAGGACATTTTGTCCATCGTGAAAATAGACGACGGGATAGGTCTTTTTAGTATCTTGTTCATAATTTTTAGGAAGCAGCACTCGCACGCGCCGCTTTTGTTTGGAGTAAGGAACCACCAACTCATGAGTTTTCATATCAAGATAGAAATAGGATTTATTCATTTTCAGAAAACTTTCTATTTTCAAAATT
>CAJPQE010000098.1:0-6033 GCA_905372795.1 Streptococcus cristatus
ACCAAGTCTTAGTAAGGATATGAGATGATAGAAACAGAGAAAAAAACAGAGCGTGTCTTTTTGGTCGGTGTGGAACTAGCAGACACGGAGAATTTTGACCTATCCATGGAGGAACTGCAAAGTCTGGCTAAGACGGCAGGAGCTGAGGTAGTCGGCTCCTATAGCCAGAAGAGGGAAAAGTATGATAGCAAGACCTTTGTCGGTTCTGGTAAGTTAGAAGAAATCCGGCAGATGGTTGATGCCGAAGAGATTTCGACCGTCATTGTCAATAACCGTCTGACACCTCGTCAAAATGTCAATCTAGAGGAAAGCTTGGGAGTCAAGGTCGTTGACCGTATGCAGCTGATTTTGGATATTTTTGCCATGAGGGCTAGAAGTCATGAGGGGAAACTTCAGGTGCATTTGGCCCAACTTAAGTACCTCCTGCCTCGTTTGGTTGGCCAGGGAATTATGCTCAGCCGTCAGGCAGGTGGAATTGGCTCCCGCGGTCCTGGTGAAAGCCAGCTGGAGCTCAATCGACGCAGTGTCCGCAATCAAATTCATGATATTGAGCGCCAGCTCAAGGCAGTGGAGAAAAATCGGGCAACCGTTCGTGAAAAGCGGCTAGAGTCCAGTATTTTCAAAATCGGCCTCATCGGCTACACCAATGCGGGCAAGTCCACTATTATGAACTGCTTGACCAGCAAGAGCCAGTATGAGGCAGACGAACTCTTTGCGACGCTAGACGCCACGACCAAGAACATCAACCTCAGTGGCCAGCTCAATGTCACCCTGACAGACACAGTTGGCTTCATTCAGGATTTACCGACGGAGCTGGTATCCAGCTTTAAATCCACGCTGGAAGAGAGCAAAAATGTCGATTTGCTGGTTCATGTCATTGACGCCAGCGACCCTCATCATGAGGAGCACGAAAAGACTGTCCTCGACATCATGAAAGAGCTGGATATGCTGGATATTCCCCGGCTGACTCTCTATAACAAAGCGGATAAGGCGGAGGATTTCACCCCGACCCTGACTCCTTATTCTTTGATTTCGGCTAAGGCGGACAATAGCAGAGCTGTTTTGCAGCAAGTCCTGCTGGAGCGGATGAAAGAGCTATTTGTGCCTTTTACCATCAAGGTAGCTCCGGCTAAAGCCTACAAGATTCATGATTTAGAGAAAGTCGCAATTATCGGGAATCGAGAATACATAGACGATGTCGAAACGATTTCAGGCTGGATTGCCGAAAAAAATAAATGGAAACTGGAAGAATTTTATGACTGATTATATTGACTTGGCCCTCAAATACGGCGGTTTTACTAGTCTAGACAGGGTCTACTTAGAGCAAGTATTGGCTGGCCTGACGGAAGAGCAGAAGCTTGGCTTCATCACACCGCCACCCAGCGTTATCAATGCTTACTTCGCTGAACTTTATCAAAAGAAAAGTCCGGAAGCCGCGACAGCCTATTTTCTAGAAATTACGCAAGCGCTGGACTTATGGAATCCAAATCCTAGCTTTATAGAAAGCAAGCCTTTTGTCCGTCTCAATCTGTCTGGCAAGTCCTATGGATTTTGCTATGAGAGTGAGGAAGTCGGCTTGGTCTTCCCTGAAAACCCAGAGCCGGTAACAGCTGACTTGCTCTTTGAAATCGCCCAAGTCTTTCCACAGTACTTGGTCTACGAAGAAGATGAGAGAATAAAAATGGTACCTCTCAAAGCTGACTCTCAAGTCGTGGAAAGTCAGGCGCTGACTGCTTTGACCGATTGGCAGCAGCTGGCGGATGGCAGCCAGAGAGTTCTGGGCTACAATCAAGATGAAGTCAGTCAGCTGGCTCAGTCCTATGCTGGAAAAAAATACTATCACTCGCAGAATCGCTCTGCCATGATTTATATCATTTAGGAAGAAAAATATGCAATTACAATTTTTAGGAACCGGAGCCGGTCAGCCGTCCAAGGCTCGCAATGTGTCCAGTCTTGTCCTCAAGCTTTTGGAGGAAATCAATGAGGTCTGGATGTTTGACTGCGGTGAAGGCACCCAGAATCAAATCTTGGAAACTACCATCAAACCTCGTAAGATTTCAAAGATTTTCATCACGCACCTGCACGGTGACCATATTTTCGGCTTGCCGGGTTTTCTCTCTAGCCGAGCTTTTCAGGCCAATGAAGAGCAGACGGATTTGGAAATTTATGGGCCAGTCGGTATCAAAAGCTTTGTGATGACAAGCTTGCGCGTGTCTGGTTCTCGCCTGCCTTATCGGATTGATTTTCATGAGTTTGATGAAAATAGTTTAGGCAAGATTCTGGAGACGGACAAGTTCACTGTTTATGCGGATAAGCTAGACCACACGATTTTCTGCGTGGGTTATCGGGTGATGCAGAAAGATTTGGAAGGAACGCTGGATGCGGACAAGCTGCGCGAGGCGGGTGTTCCTTTTGGTCCTCTTTTTGGAAAGATCAAGAATGGTCAGGATATCGTCCTAGAAGACGGTACCAAAATCATCGCAGCCGATTATATCTCAGCTCCTCGTCCGGGTAAAACTATTACCATCTTGGGTGACACTAGAAAGACAGACTCAAGCGTTCGCTTGGCTGTGGCGGCAGATGTGCTGGTTCATGAAGCGACCTATGGCAAGGGAGACGAAAAACTGGCCCGCAATCACGGTCATTCTACCAATATGCAAGCTGCGGAAGTGGCTAAGGAAGCCGGTGTTAAACGCCTCCTCCTCAATCATGTCAGCGCGCGTTTCTTATCGAAAGACATTAGCCAAATGCGTCGTGATGCCAGTGCTATCTTTGAAAATGTCCAGGTAGTCAAGGATTTGGAAGAGGTTGAGTTATAATTCTAAAGTCTCAGACAGTTTCGTTGAGAGGAAAATAAGATGGCAGTTGAAAATCGTTTATTCGATAAAGCTGATTGGTATTTTGAGGATGCATTAACCAACTATATTTATAGTTATAACTTAGAAAATAAAGAATTAACACAAGATGATTATCGAGAAGTTCATCGTTGGGCTGCGAATCATATTGGCTTCTTCGTGACTTGGCTCATCCAGCATGATGCAAAGGAAATGATGACTCCTGATGAAGAAACATCACTCCAAAGTGTCAAAGACGAACAAACTTTGGGTGTGGATTATGTTCTAGACTGGTGTGACGGAAAATTAGGAACAATGGATGTCAAAAAGGATTTTCAGGCTTTTGTGAACGATTACTATGAACATCAGTACATGAAGGATTATTCCGAATTTGTAGTCAATGACTTATACGACCTACCTTTGGAATTTTTAGGTAGCTGGGAGGATTATCATCTTTTTGCTCCGGTCATTGATCAAGCTTATGCTGACTATTTAGCTGGAAAAAGATTTCATTAAATTAACAACACGAAAGGCAGAACAATGCGTACCATTATTATTACAGGGGCTAGCGGTGGGCTGGCTCAGGAAATGGTTAAGCTCTTGCCCCATGACCGACTGATTTTGGTCGGACGGAGCAAGGATAAGCTGGAAAAACTATATGGAGAAAAAGACAATCTTGACCTAGTCGAGCTGGATATCACTGACAGCTCAGCTTTGGAAAGATTTGCTGAGCGGATTGACAGTCAGTACGGCCACGTCGATGTTCTAGTCAATAACGCTGGCTATGGGATTTTTGAAGAATTTGACAAAATCAGCTCAAATGATATCGAGGCTATGTTTAAAGTCAATACCTTTGCCCTGATGAACCTGTCTCGTATCTTTGGAGCTCGCATGAAGCAGGCAGGGCAAGGACATATCGTTAATATCGTTAGTATGGCCGGCCTCATTGCAAGTAGCAAGTCTAGTCTTTATTCAGCGACCAAGTTTGCTGCTATTGGTTTTTCCAATGCCCTGCGTTTGGAGCTTCTGCCTTTTGGTGTTTATGTCACGACGGTGAACCCAGGTCCTATCAAAACAGCCTTTTTCGATCAGGCAGATCCTGACGGTTCCTATGTAAAAGCAGTCGATAAGTATATCTTGGAACCTGACTTTGTAGCAGGAAAAATCGTCAGTTCCTTTGGCAAAAAGAAGCGGGAAATTAATCTACCAGGGATTCTCAATCTAGCCCACAAGCTTTATACACTTTTTCCAAAAATTGCCGACAAGATGGCAGCCAATATGTTTAACTATAAGTGAGGTTTTATGACAGCTAATCTACAAGCCTACAAAGCTCATCTGCAGGCGCCTTGGGGCAAGCTTCAGTATGATATTGTATTTGCCTTTCTAGAGTCACTGAAGGACAAGAAAATCCTGGATTTCGGCAGTGGTTTTGGAATTGTGGCTGATTTTCTAGCGGAAAAGAACCAAGTGACCGCCATCGAGCCAAACTCAGAAATGATTGCTGAGCGCAAGCAGGACTTTTCCTATGAGCAATTGCAAGGTAGCCTAGAAGTTCTAGAAACATTGCCAGACCAGTCTTTTGATGTCATCGTCTGTCATAATGTCTTAGAATATGTATCTGATCCTGTTCTTTATTTAGCAGAATTTTCCCGCCTCTTAAAAAAGGATGGAAAAATTTCTCTGGTCAAGCATCACGAGGTTGGGCGCATTATGCATACAGTGGTTTTTGAAAATGCCCCAGAAAAGGCCCAGCAGCTTTTGGCGGGTCAGGAATATCAAACCCACAGCATGGGAGCTGCAAAGGTCTATCATGTCCAAGATGTGATTGCAGGTCTTCCCTTAGAAGTTGAGGATTATCAAGGAGTACGGATTTTTTACGGTCTGCAACCCAATGACTACAAAACTGCCCCTGAATGGGCTGAAAAGATGCTTGAGATGGAGCTGGCAGTCTGCACCCAATCTCCTTATCGAGACATCGCTGCCTTTCAGCATGTTTGGCTGAGCAAGCACTAAATCTATCTATTAAGCACATCTTCCTAGGGAGAGTATTTATGGCAGAAAGAAATGTCAGAGAGACAGAGCAGCCGGTCAACTACGCCATGCTCAGTTTGTTTCAGTATCTGGCTTCAATTTTGGTAATCTTGGTGCATTGTCAGCGACTTTTTGAAAATGAAGTCTTACATTTTACTCAGAAAAGCATGTTTGGTCGCATGGCAGTGCCCTTTTTTCTGATTTCATCAGCTTTTATGCTAAAATCCAGCTTGGCTAAGAAGCAGGATATGAAGCTGTACGTTAAGCGTATTTTGAAGCAGTATCTTTTGTGGAGCGGGATTTATGTTCCTTATGCCTTGGCGTATTTTTGGGCCTTGCCAGTTCAAAAACATTACGCTCCTTTGGCCTTGTTGGCTGGACTTTTGTATATCGGCTTATGTTATCAACTTTGGTACATTCCCGCCTTTCTATTAGGCTTACTGTTGGTCCATTTTTTATATAAGAAATTAGGCCCCAAGAAAACATTTGTCCTTTTACTGGTTCTATATGCCTTAGGTGCTATTGAGACTTATCACGCCTATCTGGCTCCTAGTCTTCTAACAGACTGGTATGATGCTTATGCTAAGCTCTTTTTTACTAGCAGAAATGGTCTCTTCTATACTCCTATTTTTATCTATTTAGGCTACTTTCTAGCTGATTATAGACATATAGAGTTATTACACAAAAAATGCAGGCTTTTACTTCTGCTATCAAGTCTTTTGCTAGTAGCAGAAGGAGTGCTGATTTACTTCAGGCAGGGATTAGATAAAAACTTTTTCTTTGCTCTTATTCCGTTTAGTTTTTTCTTATTCAATTGGCTGTTAAAAACTAGATGGAAGCAAGAAAAAAACTGGAGACATTTAAAAGACCTAAGTATCTTTTATTTCTTCCTTCATCCCATCTTCATTGAGTTATCTTTTTTTCTTCTTAATTTCCAGCATCTGCCCAAGTGGGAAAAGGGCCGTTGGGTCTTCCTTCTGACGATTATCCTGACTCATCTGACTTCAGAATTAGTGATCCGCTGGCGAAGGAAGGGTTAAATTTATCGCTAAAGAATTTGGCATGTTTAAGATGAATAGTTACTATTTCTTTATATCTTGAATATACAATATAAGTGCACAATAAAAACTCATAAGATTTTCTAGTAAAATAGAATTGAACGAACTAG
>CAJPQE010000099.1:0-5954 GCA_905372795.1 Streptococcus cristatus
TGACACGGACTGTTCATGTGGGGCAGGTGACAGATGAAGAGCGGGAGATTTATGACATTGTCCTGCGCAGCAATCAAGCTCTGATAGAAGCAGCTAAAGCTGGACTCAGTTATATCGACTTCGATCGGATTCCACGCCAGATTATCAACGATGCAGGCTACGGTCCTTACTTTAGCCACGGAATTGGCCATGGTATTGGGCTGGATATCCATGAGATCCCTTACTTTGGTAAATCAGAAGAGCCGATCAAGGCTGGTATGGTTCTGACCGATGAGCCGGGGATCTATCTGGATGGTAAATACGGTGTCCGCATCGAAGATGACCTTCTGATCACAGAGACTGGTTGTGAGGTCTTGACCCTCGCTCCAAAAGAATTGATTGTGATTTGAGAATTATCAAGCTTTATGGTAGAATAAAGAGTAAATTATTTATTAAAGAGGTAAAAAACAAATGATTGAAGCAAGCAAGCTGAAAGCTGGAATGACTTTTGAAACTGCTGATGGTAAATTGATCCGTGTCTTGGAAGCAAGTCACCACAAACCAGGTAAGGGAAATACTATCATGCGTATGAAATTGCGTGATGTTCGTACTGGTTCTACATTTGAGACTAGCTACCGTCCAGAAGAAAAATTTGAGCAAGCGATCATCGAAACGGTACCAGCACAATACTTGTACCAAATGGATGGTACTGCGTATTTCATGAATACTGAGACTTATGACCAATACGAAATCCCAGTCGTTAATGTAGAGGACGAGTTGAAATTCATCCTTGAAAACTCAGATGTGAAAATCCAATTCTACGGATCAGAAGTGATCGGTGTAACAGTACCTACAACTGTTGAATTGGTAGTAACAGAAACACAACCATCTATCAAGGGTGCTACTGTAACAGGTTCTGGTAAACCAGCAACTCTTGAAACAGGTCTTGTTGTTAACGTACCAGACTTCATCGAAGTTGGACAAAAATTGGTCATCAATACTGCAGAAGGAACTTACGTTTCTCGTGCGTAATTTCAATCTTTCATATAGAAAGGAATTCTTATGGCAAACGAACAATTAGGCGAAATCGTTATTGCGCCACGAGTCTTGGAAAAAATTATTGCCATTGCTACGGCTAAGGTAGAGGGCGTTCATTCTTTTGCAAATAAAAGCATGTCAGATAGCCTTTCTATGCGTACGCTTGGACGCGGTGTTGCGCTGCATACAGATGAAAGTGGCGACATATCAGTTGATATCTACCTCTATCTGGAGTACGGTATCAGTGTACCAACAGTTGCAGTTGCAATCCAAAAGGCGGTCAAAAGTGCTGTGAACGATATGGCTGAAGTAGAGCTGTCTGCTGTCAATATCCATGTGGCAGGTATTGTTCCAGAAAAATCACCAAAACCAGATTTGAAAGATCTGTTTGATGAGGATTTCCTCAATGACTGATGTTTTGTTAGAATCTAGAAGAGAGCTACGCCAGCGGGCGTTTCAGGCCTTGATGAGCCTAGAGTATGAAGGGGATGCCATTGAGTCTTGTCGCTTTGCCTATACTTATGATAAGGACGAAGAGCAGACAGATGCTGAAGCCAATATCCCAGCATTTCTACTCAACTTGGTCACAGGAGTATCTCAATCCAAGGAAGAATTAGATAAGAAAATCGCCCAGCACTTGAAAGCAGGCTGGACAGTTGAGCGTCTGACCTTGGTGGAAAAGAATATCCTGCGATTAGGCATCTTTGAAATGACAGAGTTTGATACTCCCGAGCGAGTAGCGGTCAATGAAGCCATTGAACTTTCCAAGCAATTCTCTGATGAAAAATCAAGTAAGTTTATCAATGGTATTTTAAGCCAATTTATAACAGAAGAAAAAGACTGAGACGATTGTCTCAGCTTTTTTGGTTTTTGATAGTTGCAGTTGCTGATAATGCTTAAGAAGTTTCCATTATAGTAACCTAGGTCTCGGCTGCTTACTTTTCCTATAAATTCCTGGTAACCTAGGTCTCGGCTGTTCACTTTTCCTATAGAATAATGGTAATCTAGGTCTCGGCTGTTCACTTTTCCTATAAAATCATGGCAACTTAGTTCTCGGCTAGTCACTTTTCCTATAGATTTCTGGCAATCTAGGTCTCGGTTGGTCACTTTTCTTATAGATTCGTGGTAACCTAGGCCTCGAATGTGCTTTTCATCTCTATTTATAGGATAAATTGCTTTCGTTTTTTACGATTTTTACTAGGTTTTTTAGAGATGAGGAATGGTCTAGTCAGTCTAAGTAAGAAAAGAAAGAGATAAGAGAAAAACGCCTTAAAAGCAGCCTCTTTAGAAGAGAGTTTTTTAGGAGATCTTTGGATTTAATAACTATTTGAGTAGTGCAATACGAGGAGATTTAAATTGATAGTAAACTTGATAATGTTGAAAAAGCTCCTGTCCATTTTTATATGGTATTTCTACATATAAACTTTATGGATTAAATAATAATTGCTATAATAGGAGATAGGAAGTATCTAATAGATTGTATTGTTAAAAGCTTTAAGGTACTTGAAAAATTCCAAGAAGAGGAAGAGCTTAGAGCAGGTGAATACATGGATTATTTGCAGATTACAGGAGGATAAGCATGACGATTGTTTTGATTTCAGTTATTATTGCATTTCTATATCATAAAATCGCAGAACATTTTAAGAATAGTTATATTGATTGTATTTTATTTCTATCATTGATTTTGTCTCATTTTATATGGGATTACTATTTCTTACCAATTGACATAGTAATAGCCCTCAGTGGAGTACATTTACTATCAAATTTCTTTGAAAAGGTGAGAAGTAAGCAATGAAACTGATTTAGAGAGAGTCACTATAAAATGAAAGGTAAAAAGTTAGGTATTTTAAATGAAACATTTTTTTGCAGGACTTGGTGCCATAAACTTTGCTAGTTATCTAATTGCTATAGGTGTAGGATTGGCACCTCTCTTTCACATTTTTATAATCCGTTCGGAAATAAGTTTTGGGAAAATAGTATTGTCTATAATAGCTATACTTTTAATCATAATTTTAACGATTGCGCGAATTTATAGAAGATTTTTCTATGTAGATTAGTTTGATTTCCTTTAGAATTTGGGAAAACCTTATCTTTCTAAAAAAACGAACAGTGCTATTGAATGCAGGAGATATCTAGGGAAAGCGCTAGTGATTCTAACACCAAAAAGTAATCAGGGATTGAACGACATTAAAAAGACTTTAAAAGAAAAGTTTTATGAAAGAAAATCTTTTTTTGATGAGTCTAAAGAAATTTTTAGTTTCATTATCTTAAACAACAAAGAGAGAGCCGGTGGATTTCGTATGCAAGGAATCTGAAATCATACCTAAAGCTTTGGAATAAAAAAATGATCTATGAAAACCTTTACATTTCGATAGAGAATCTGTATAATAAATACAGAAAACGTTTGCACACGTATTTTCTATAGGAAAAAATAAAGGAGTTTTTTTATTTATGAAAAGAAACTATCATCTACAGTCTCGGACCAGTGAAAAGCGTCATTATTTTGGGATTCGTCGCTTAAAAGTCGGAGTAGCATCTGTCGTGATTGCATCTGGCTTTCTCTTTGGAGGTGCCCAGTTAGCCAAAGCGGATGAGGCAAAGGTTACGACTAGCCCAGCAACGGAAGCAATATCAGTTGCTAATTCAGAAGCTTTGCCTAAGCCAGCAGATGAAGCAAAAACTGAGGAAGTGGATAGTTCAGCGCAAAAAGAAAGCGAACAAAAAGGCAATATCGAGAAAAGCGCCCAGCCTGAAGCAGTAGTAAATCAAGCTGCTCAGCAGACAGAGGTGGCAGACTCTAGTGCGACTCCAGAAGCAGCTGGGAAAGAAGCCAAGGAAACAGCTACATCTGACGAGAAAGAAAAGCCAGCGTCAACTGATCAGTCGGAGACATCGACCAAGGATGCTATCGCAGATGGCCATATGCGTTTCCATTTCAAAAATCTACCATCCGAAAATCTGGATAGCTTAGGTCTGTGGACTTGGGATGATGTTGAAACGCCTTCTAGTCAAAAGGGAGGTTGGCCGACCGGAGCGACCAGTTTTGCGACAGCTAAAAAAGATGATTATGGTTATTACCTTGATGTCAAGATGGCAGAGAAAAGAAGCAAGGTTAGTCTCTTAATCAACAATACAGCAGGTCAAAATATTACGGGTGATAAGACGGTTGAGCTGCTCAGCCCTCAGATGAATGAAGTTTGGTTTGACAAAGACTATAACCCTCATACCTCCGAGCCTTTGAAAGAAGGAATACTTCGGATCAATTATTATCGCACAGATGGGCAGTATGATAAGAAATCCCTTTGGCTCTGGGGAGATGTGCAAAATCCAGGTCAAAATTGGCCTGATGGCGTGGACTTTGAAAAGACTGGAAAATACGGTCGCTACGTAGATGTTCCTCTGAAAGAGGCTGCAAAGATGGTTGGTTTCCTGCTTTTAGATGAAAGCAAGTCAGGAGATGATGTGAAGATTCAAAAACAGGATTATAATTTCGCAAATTTGGGTAAGACTAGCCAGATTTTCTTGCGTGATGCGGATCCAACGGTTTATACCAACCCTTACTTTGTCAATGATATCCGCATGACAGGAGCTCAGCATGTTAGCTTGACAGAGATTGAGGCGACCTTCTCTACCTTAGAAAACGCTAAAAAAGAAGACATTCTGAAAAACCTAAAAATTACCAACAAAGATGGCGGAGAAGTCACTGTTAAAGATGTGGTTCTGGACTCTAAGAATAAAAGCGCAAAGTTAATCGGTGATTTTAATCAAGCTCAGTCACCTTACCTTATCAAATATGGCAACGACCAATTTAAAACCAGCATGAACTGGCAGTTGAAGGACAGCCTTTACAAGTATGATGGTGATTTGGGCGCGCGTGTTTCGCAAGCGGGCAAACAAGTAGACCTAACATTCTGGTCACCGAGTGCGGACCAAGTTGATTTGGTGGTCTATGACAAGGAAGATCAGAACAAGGTTCTTGGGCGCATAGCTATGCAGAAGGGTGAGTCTGGCACATGGACGAGCAGCTTGACGCCTGAGAGCGGTCTAGGTCTTTCTGACTATCGTGGTTATTTCTATCATTATGAAATTAGCCGTGGCGGCAAAAAGGTTCTGGTGCTGGATCCTTATGCCAAGTCTTTAGCAGCTTGGAACAGTGAAGATGCGGACAAGGGGGATGCTTACAAGATTGCTAAGGCGGCCTTTGTAGATCCAAGTGAATATGGACCAAAAGACCTAACCTATGCCAATATTCCGAACTTTAAGAAGCGGGAAGATGCCTTGATTTATGAGGCGCATGTTCGTGATTTTACTTCAGATCCAGCTATCTCAAAGGATTTGAAATCTCAATTTGGAACCTTCTCAGCTTTCATTGAGAAATTGGATTATTTGAAAGACTTGGGAGTGACCCATGTTCAGCTCCTGCCCGTTTTGAGTTATTACTTTGTAAATGAGCTGAAAAATGCTGAGCGCATGGACAAGTACGCTTCCAGCAACAGCAATTACAACTGGGGCTATGACCCGCAAAACTACTTCTCGTTGACAGGTATGTACTCTAGCACACCGACAGATCCAGCCAAGCGCATTGAGGAATTCAAAAATCTTGTCAATGAAATTCATAAGCGTGGTATGGGCGTTATCATGGATGTGGTCTATAATCATACGGCTAAGACCTCTATTTTCGAGGACTTGGAGCCCAATTACTACCACTTTATGGATGCGGATGGTACACCGAGATCAAGCTTTGGTGGCGGCCGCTTGGGTACTACTCACTATATGAGCAGACGGGTCTTGGTGGATTCGATCAAGTACCTGACAGAGCAGTACAAGATAGATGGCTTCCGCTTTGATATGATGGGGGACCACGATGCTGAGTCCATCCAAAAAGCCTTTGAAGAAGCCAAGAAGCTCAATCCAAATCTCATTATGCTGGGTGAGGG
>CAJPQE010000100.1:0-5606 GCA_905372795.1 Streptococcus cristatus
TTCCTTGAAGGCCTTTTCTGCTTCTTCGTTGCTGATTGCTCCAAATTGAATCTTCCCAATTTTTCCTTGGCTATCAATAAGGATTTCTGTTGGAATACTGCGAACCTGATAGGCTTGGAAGATTGCACCAGACGTGTCAAATAGAACGGGCACGTCCTTATATCCTTGTTCTTGATACCATTTTGGGAAGTCCTCAACAGACTTCTCTCCTTGGAGACCCGGTGCTACAATAGACAATATTTCAAAATCACGGTCTTTTTTACCAGCTAACTCGACCAATTCTGGCATGCTTCGCTTACAAGGTCCGCACCAAGAAGCCCAGAACTTCAGATAGACTTTTTTTCCACGGTAATCAGAAAGCTTGACAGTTTTTCCATCCATCGACTGAAGAGTAAAGTCCGGTGCCTCCTGGCCAACTGCAACCTGCGATTGGACACTTGTACTGGACTGGCTTTGACTATCCATTCCCTTCTCATCAGATGAACAAGCTGATAGTGTCAGAAAAGCTATCGAAGCAACAACTAGCGAAAGAATTTTTTTCATCTTTTTCTCCTTTTATCCAAAAATTCCTGATAAAGCATTTAACTGCCCGAGCATGAGAAGGATTCCCATAAAAATAATCAAGGCTCCTCCGATTTTTTTCATTAGCCCCATATAGGGTTTGATTTTCGTAAAATAGCGCATAACGAAGCCAGAAGCTAGTGCTAAGATGAGAAATGGCAAGGCCATTCCCAACGTATATACCAATGTTAGAAGTGCTCCCTGAATAGCTCCATTTCCTCCAGAGGCAGCTAGAGCCAGAACCGAACTAAGGACAGGTCCGATGCAAGGTGTCCAACCAAAACTGAAACTAATACCAAGCAAAAAGGCTGACAGAAAATCATTCCGACGACTGTTTTTCTTAAATTCCACATTTTTCTGGAATTGTAACTGCCTGATATTAATCAGCTCCATCTGGTGAATTCCTAGCAAGATGATGATGATCCCCATCAGATAACGGAATTTCTCATCGTAAATCACTCTGCCTAGGAATCCTGCACCGAAGCCTAGTAGAAAGAAAACTAAAGAAATTCCAGCAATGAAGCAAAGGGTTTTGATCAGACCAGTCCCAGCGATCTTTCTACCTAAAAACTTGACTTCTCTAGGCTCTTCTTCATCCAGCAATATCCCTATGTAAACTGGTAACAAAGGAAAGATACAGGGTGAGAAAAACGAGAGAACTCCAGCCAAAAAGACCGAAACAAAAAATAAACTAGACTCCATCCCAACCTCCTTTAAGATGTGTTTGTCAATATTATTATAACAAACGATTTAAAATTTTCCACATTTTGCTACACTATCCTCATCTTTGTATAATTTAGCAGAGAAGCCGTCTGTAAAAACACTATTTTGCTCCTAAACAGTAAAAAAGCCGAAAATTTTCCGGCTTTAATATTGAAAGGTTAGCGAACTTATGCATCTTAATCTAGTGGCAAATAAAGACTAATCTGAGTGAATTTATCCGGTTCAGACTGGATTTCCATATGGTAGTCGTCTCCGAACTGCAATCTCAAACGTTGATCAACATTCTTCAGACCAACCCCACCTAAGCGAAGAAGAGTCTTGTCCGTAGAGTCGCGGAGATCAAAGCCGCGGCCGTTATCATAGATAGACAGTATCAGTTGCCCCTCTTCTGCTGCCGATGTCACCCGAATCATGCCATGTCGGTCAATTTCCTTGATGCCATGATAGATGGCATTTTCAACCAAAGGCTGAAGTACTAGCTTGGGCAGTTTATAATCAGCTATGGATTCATCCTCTTCAATCGCATACTGGAGCTTGTCGCCATAGCGTTGCTTCTGGATAAAAAGATACTGACGAACGTGGTCAATCTCATCTTTGAGAGAAATCTGTTCGTGTCCTTGATTAAGCGCCAAACGGAAATACTGAGCGAGTGATTTTGTTACCTCAACAACACGCTTGCTGTCATTAAACTCAGCCATCCAGACAATCGTATCCAAGGTATTATAAAGGAAATGAGGGTTGATCTGAGCCGAGAGAGCTCGGAGCTCATAGCGGCGGACATTTTGTTCTTCAGTCTTGACAGCTTCCATCAGTTGTTCAATCTGATCCAGCATTTTATTGAACTGCTGAGCCAAGTCAACCAACTCTGGAGAACCCTTAGCTTCCGATCGCAGATTTGAGTCGCCTGCTCCAATCTTCAGAATAACTGCTTGTAGATTCTGGAGAGGCTTAATCCACAAACGCAGGACAAACCAAATACCAGTTAAGCACATCAGGAGTGCTAAAAGGCCCATTCCCACAAAAGAATAAAGCATCTGTGACTGAAGCATTTGCAATTGCTCCAAAGAGGCAACGCCAATTAGAGTCCAGTCACTATCTGGAATGTCAATCTGATAGACAAATGCCTGCTTCTGGTCTGCATAACCATCCTTGACCGAGATATAGGGCTGCATAGCTTTCATTTCCTGACTAGAGGAATAAACACTCTTCTTAGGATGATAGACAAATTCATGCTGGCTATTGACAATAAAGCTAAAACCCTTCTTTCCTAGCTGAAGCCGATCCAGATAGGCTTTGAGACTCTTATAGCCAATATCCAAACGTAAAACACCGAGATTCTGCCCTGCTTCATCCACTACTTCCTGAGTGACAGAAACAACCCACTTCTCCTTCTCTGATGACAGAGATTCTTTCCGGGCAGGTGTCAAGACAGGCATGGCTCTGGTATGGACAGCTTCCTGATACCATTTTTCATTCATCATATCGGAAGATGTCTGCATACTGATTCGAGAATCTGTTGAGACCACGCGCCCGTCCTTGGTAACCAATACTGCCGACACCAAATCTGGATCAGTCTCAATGATGGTTTTCATCAAAGCCTGAACTGACTTTTCGCTGCTTTCTTGATTCTGAGCAAACTTACGAATCGTTTCTTCCTTGCTCAGTGTGGAGGTAGTTTGTTTTAATTTCTGCAAATAGGAAGCAATAAACTGCCCGCTTTGCTCCATGCTATTGCGCGTCGTCCGCTCTGTCAGCTGCCGAATAGTCTGCGAGCTAGTCTGATAGTAGAGACTCCCAACAGACCCCAAAAGTAAAAGGACCAGCAGAAAAATATAGACAATCAACTGGATAAGAAGCGGATATCGTTTCATTTCTCCTCTCCTTTTTTAAACTGCCGAGGTGTCAGCCCAACCACCTGCTTGAAGCGCTGAGAAAAATAGTTCATATCTTCAAAACCTACCTGCTCTGCTATTTCATAAATCTTCAAATCTGTGGTTAAGAGTAAGAGTTTAGCTTTTTTCATCCGTTCTTGAATCAAATAATCTTGAAAAGGCAAGCCTAGTTCTTTTTTTATGAGAACACTTAGGTAAGATGGACTAAATCCTAGTTGAAAAGCCAAACTTTTCAGACTTAATTCTGGATCAGCCAGTTGTGCATGAATAGCTTCTTCCATCTCAGAGTGCTGCCCCTGATCGACCAAGTTTTGAATCTGGGCTTTTTTACGTTCCTGATCAAGTTTAGTCTGCACCTTGGCCAACATCTCCTCGACATCATCCTTGGAAAATGGCTTGAGAAGATAGTCATCTGCACCTAGCTTAATGGCCGTCCGAGCATAATCAAAGTCATCATAGCCCGTCAGAAAAACGATATGGCACTTAGGAGCTTGGTCTCTGACTAGCTTGGCCAGTTCGAGACCGTTCATCTGTGGCATATTGATATCGGTCAGCAGGATGTCAGCAGGATTTTCCTGAAATTTCTGCCAAGCTTCTATTCCATTTTCAGCCTGGGCAATGACTTGCATACCAAACTGTTCATAGTCTACCAAGGACGCAATCCCCTGTCTTACCAGATACTCATCCTCTACAATCATAATTGAATACACAAGATTCAACTCCTTATTTTTACTGGATTTATTATAGCAAATTTTCAATCAAAATGCTCTTAAACATAATCCAACAGATAACCGTAGCCCTTCTCCTCCATCTCAGCTTTGGGAATGAACTTGATTGACAAACTATTGATACAATAGCGCAAGCCGCCCTTGTCCTTAGGACCGTCTGTGAAAACATGGCCCAGATGTGAATTTCCAACCCGGCTCCGAACTTCCGTTCGAGTCATATTAAAGCTCTTGTCTTCTTTGTAAGTCGCAACATCTGGACTGATAGGACGTGTGAAACTGGGCCAACCGCAGCCTGAGTCAAACTTATCCTTTGATGAAAAGAGAGGCTCTCCTGTCACCACATCCACATAGATACCAGCATCAAACTTATCCCAATAGCGATTAGAAAAAGCCCGCTCTGTGTCATTCTTTTGTGTAACTGCGTATTCTTCTGGCGTGAGCTTGTCCTTAATCTCTTCATCGCTAGGCTTAGGATAGCGACTAGCTTCGATAACAGGGTAAGCAGCTTGATTGACATCGATATGGCAATATCCATTAGGATTCTTTTTTAGGTAATCCTGATGGTAATCTTCTGCTTTGATAAAGTTTTTTAGAGGTTCTTTTTCAACAGCCAAAGGCTTATCATATTTCTTAGCAACTTCATCAAAAACTTGATTGATGGTATTCAAATCTGCTTCGTCCTTATAATAAACACCTGTCCGATACTGGGTACCCTGATCATTTCCCTGCTTGTTTTTAGAAGTTGGATCAATAATGCGGAAATAGTGAAGTAATATTTCTTTGAGAGATATCTTTTTAACGTTATAGGTGATTTTTACCGTCTCAGCGTGACCAGTTTGAGAGACCAATTCATACTTGGTCGTGTCGCTCCTACCATTTGCATAGCCCGACTCAGCATCAATTACACCTGGCACACGAGAAAAGTACTCTTCTACTCCCCAGAAACAGCCGCCAGCCAGATAAATCTCCCGCTTGTCCTCTTCCTTGACATCTTCTTTCTTTTGTTTGGTCACTTCTGTCTTGCTCATAGAGGCTTTCTTGATTTGCTCAATATTGGCCTGAGCTGGGTTAATAGACATGGAGCCCTTGATTAAGAAAAATAGACCAAAACAGGCAAGCAAGCCAACCAGAATCAGAAAAATCTTCCATTTGCCTTCCATGTTCATTACTCCTTTCTACTTGATTTCCTTTAGTGTTTTCTCAATATCTTCCTTACTCATGTAGCCCACATGAGTTTTAGCAAGTGAGCCATCACTATTGATAAAGAGAGCAGATGGATACGAGCGAATACCGTATTCTTTCAGTAATTCTCCCTTGGTATCCATGAGAACTGGGAAGTCTTTGTAGTCCAAAGACTTGTACCATTTCTTAAAATCATCTGCTGACTTTTCTCCATTAAAGGTCGGAGACACCACCGACAGGACAACATAATCTTTTCCAGACTGCTCCTTAGCCAAATCATTGGTATCTCCAAGAGTGGATAGACAAATAGAGCACCAAGATGCCCAAAATTTTAGATATACTTTCTTGCCTTTGAAATCAGACAGCTTGTAGGTCTTGCCGTCCACTCCTTGCAGACTAAAGTCCTTGGCCATCTTTGTAGCTTGATTAGAATTTGCCTTACTAGTCATGGAACTTTTATCATTTTTAGAAGCTTCCGAATTCATTTGCTGATTTGAGCAAGCTCCCAATAAACCGACAC
>CAJPQE010000101.1:0-5587 GCA_905372795.1 Streptococcus cristatus
CAATCGACTGCTCATCACCAATGTCTGCAAAAATCTGACTGAAAATCCCGACGCGACTGCCCTTATCCGCCAGAATCGGCAGACCTGACTGGGCCATGATCTGAGCCAGCCCCAAGGTCTTCAGCATGATGGTCTTACCACCTGTATTAGGACCGGTAATGACAATCGCTGTCAAATCAGGCCCAAAATGCAGGTCATTAGCCACTGAATTTTCAATCAGGGGATGGCGAACACTAAGCAGTTGGATATCTTGCTCTTCCGACAGGTCTGGCACCACAGCTCCCGTCTCCTGCATGAAGCGAACTTTGGCACGCACCAGATCTAGATGACCGATAATCCAAGCATTGTTGGCAATTTCAGTCGCATGAGGCCGTATCATATCCGACATAGCCTGCAAAATCCGCTGAATTTCATAGCGCTCGTCCGCCCGACTGCTAGCAATCTCTTCATTGAGATTGACCACCGCCCGCGGCTCAATGTAAACCGTACTCCCGCTGGCCGAAATATCGTGAACGACACCCGCAATACGGTTACGGTAGGTATTTTTCACAGGCAGTACATTGCGGCCATTCCGACTGGCCACCACTTGGTCCGCCAGCATATCTCCTTTGGTTTTGAGAATTTCTTGCAGAATATCTCGAACCTGAACTTCATTTTCTTGGATTCTCCGGCGAATACGACTCAACTCTTCACTAGCAAAACTTTCGAGAAAGCCTCCATCATTGATAGCTTGCAGGGTCCCCTGAATACTAGGAAACTCTACTAGATTGTTAAAAAGACGATCCAAACGCTCCAATTGGACATTTTCCAAGTCCTCGTAGAAGGACACCAGCTCATGTGTCACAGCCAAGACCCGCTTGAGGGCTAAAAACTCCTCAATATTAAGGTCACTATCCAGCTCTAGGCGCTTGGTCAAGCCCCTAATATCCTGAATCGTTCCCAAACTAAAGTGCGGATGCTGCACAAAAATCTGCCGCATATCGGACATTTCCAAAAAAGCAGCAGTAATTAATTCTTTTTTGCTATTTGGCTGGAGCTGCTTCAACTCCAACTCTCCCAGCTCAGTCAGTAGATAAGGAGAAAAAAGCTCCTTAATTTTATCAAATTCCAAAGTTTCTAAAATTTTATGATTCATCATGTTCATTCTATTTCTATATGATTTAAACTGAAAAAGAAACTCAGCTACAGGGCAACTGAGTCTTAATTATCCGATAATTTTTGTGACCCAAAGGTCATGTAAAATGGATGAAGTTACAGGCGTGTGATTGATAATAAACCGAATCAGCAAACTCGAATTTAAGCGTTCTTGGATAAAGGACATAGGCACGGTAGCTAAAATAGTCAGTCCCATCTCGATAACAAAGAGGGCGATGAAGACCGCAATAGCCCCACTAACCATATTGAAAATTTTGGTATCCCACTTATTCGGATAGGGAATTAAATTTACAAAAATCCCCAAAAAGCGGCTTACTATATAAACAAGGCTGAAAACAAGTAGATAAGCCAGCCCCGCATAAAAAACCTTATCCAAATGGAAAAGTTGAGAACTTGCAAAGAAATAAGTCGAGCTACCTTTAACAGCGCTAGCATAGGGCACCCACAAGCTGATAGACTTAGCCAAGCCCTGATATAGAGCTCCAGCCACTAGCATGGATACAATCGTCATAGCAGCATAATAACCCTGCAGAACAATCCCACGCGAGTAGCCAATATAAAAGCTCCAGGCCAATATTAGTAAAATAATAATCGCAAACACTATCTTTCCCCTGTATTAGCTGACTTTTCTCTCAGCTCACTGAGCATTTTGTGACGAAGGCCTTCCAATTCTTTTTCCTTATCATCAAACTCAATCTCGCGGCTGAGCTGGGTAGATAAACTATTAATCGCCAACAAAATGGCCAAGACTTCATCATCTGCCGCAGGCATCTGCTCTTTAATGGCCTTATATTTTTCCTTGGCAACCCGCTCCACTTCTTCCATAAAAAGATTATCGTGTTCCGTTGTTAAAGTTAAGGTTTTGTTTCCAAATGTAAACTTATATCTATTCAAATTTGCCATAAAATCACCTCATGATATTATACCAAAAATCGCTACATTTGTCAGGTAGAAATCTGCTATCTATCCTTTGATAAATTATAACTCTTTCGTATAATAATATCGCTCACCTGTATAGGGATATTCTTTTAATCTAAACACTTCCTCATAGCCATGCTTTTTATAAAAATCTGGCGCTTGGAAATGAAAGGTATCCACAAATGAATACTTACACTTCCTGTCACGAGCTTCCTCTTCCGCCCTTTGCAAAATATCCGAGCCAAGCCCTTGCCCTCGTAAATCTTCACTCACATATAAATACTCAATTTCAAGCCAATAACCAAACGTTTCGGCTACCAGACCTCCCATTAAATTTCCGTCCTCATCTTCGACAAAGATATTGAGAGGCTCACTTGTTGAAGCTTCCCGTTTAGAGCGATTATAAGCTCGGATTAAATTCCCAAGTTCTTGGACACGTTCAGATTCTTTATTTTCCAGTCTCAATTTCATTAGGCTCTCCTTCTTACCAAATCTTAAATCTATTCTACCATTTTAGCAAGATAAGTAGAATTTATTCATTCCAAAAATAAAAATTTGAAAGATAGAGACCTTAAAATATATTAGAAAAGACAAGGCAGCAAACCCTGTCTTTATACTGTATCTAATTGATCTCTTATTCATAGACTTTCTATATAAATCTCATACTTTATATATTCCCCTTACGAACCCGCACTTTCGTAGGCATCTAAGCCCCTGTCCCATAGTTTCAAAGAAATGACAAAGAAGACAAGAGAAATCAAAATCAAACCACCGATATTAAAGAGTCCATTCTTTTCCTGCAAGAAATAGCTGGCAGGGTAGTAGGCCGTAAAGGCGAAAGGCACGATAAAACTGATCAACCAGCGAAGAAGGGAATTGTAAATCGAAATCGGGTACTTAGCAAAATCATTAAACATATAGAAAATGTAAATCATAGCGCCTGACTGCTTGGTCCAAAAAGCGATACTGGCCGTCGCGATTTTCAAGGAAGTATAGATCAAGGTCGCAAAAGGAATACAGACTAGGAAAACCAGAAATTTGGGAAGAGTCCAAGCAATGCTAGACACCGTTGTCGCTAGCAAAATTCCGCCGACCAATAGTTCACCCAAGGCATCAATCTGAAAGGTTTCGACTAAGATGTGGAAGAGAGGATTGATGGGCCGAGTCAGGTATTTATCAAATTCTCCTTTTCGGACTAGTCGTTGACCTAAAGCCCAGAGATTGTCAAAAAAGAGGTGGTCCAGTCCCTTGGGAATCAAGGAAAAACCGTAGATAAAAGCAATCTCTTGAAAGGTCCAGCCTTCTAGCGAAGGGATGTGTTGAAAGATGACATTGAGAAACAAGAGGTTCAAGCCTTGGGTCAGGAAAACACCTAAAACACCAACCACAAAATCAACCTTGTATTCCATGATTTGCTTGATGTATTGTCTGATAAAAATCAGGTGCATGCGTTGATATTTTTTCATACTAACCTCCTTGAATGGTGATGAATGACTGGACTCGCTTCCAAATCAACTGAGACAAGCCCACCATCACTATGAGCCAGAAAACCTGTAGCAAGATAGCTTGAAGAATCTGATTGGCATCGTATTTCCCAACAATAATCATGACAGGAGTGTAAATCAAGGATGAAAAAGGCAAGAAGGACAGAATATCTGAAACAATCTTAGGGAAGAAAGCCAAGGGAATCAAACTCCCCGACATAAAGTCAATCAGAGAATTCTTGAGCAGATTAGAGCCCCATAGATTTTTAAAAACAAAGGCTGAAAACCCAAAGCAGATATTAAAGAAAAAGTTAATCAGATAGGCCAGCGTTAAGCTAAAAAGATAAAGGACCGTTAGTCCTAGCACTTCTACAATACCTTCCCCAGAAAGAATTTTCAGCAAGACAATAACACTTAAAAATGGCAGTCCAACAGAGATAAAAATCAACCACTTGGAACCAAGCTCGGTGAAGAGATATGAGGCCGCAAAATGCACTGGTCGCAGCAAGCGCATGATAATGGAGCCATCCTTGACCTCCTCCCCAATCATAAAAGAAGAATCCGACCTAGTCAAAAGATTGGTCACAAAACTCATGATGATGTAGAGGGTGATATCCGCCATACTGAAACCCTGGATCAAAGACTCCTGCGAGGAATCAAAGACTGCCTTCCAGAGATAAAACTCAACAAAGGCCCCCATGACATCGCCAATCCGATAAAGAATAAAGTTGACTCGATAGGTAATCAACTCCTGAACACCTGCATTGATAAAGGGTTTATAACGTCTCCACAATTTGACCATCTTAGAGCTCCTTTCGGTAGAAGCGACGGATAATATCCTCGATATCCGTATCCAACATCTTCAAATCGCGAATTTCAAAATCAGACAGGGTTTGCTTGATAATATCGGCCGACTGGTAGCAGGAACTATCGAATTCAATATTGAGACTGTTTCCTTGTCTATCAATAGTCATATCAGACATGCCTTCATAGTGAGAAACGAGATGACTTTGACCTGGCACCAGTTCAAAAGAAAGAGTCTTCATCTTGCCAAAGGTTTCCTTAAGCTGGCTCACCGTTCCATCAAAAATCTCTTGCCCCTTATCAATCATAAAAATCCGATCACAAAGTTGCTCAATATCACTCAGATCGTGAGTGGTCAAGAGAATAGTGGTCTCTTCCTCTTGATTGATCTGGGTGATGGCCCGACGAATGTTATCCTTGACCGAAACGTCCAAACCAATAGTCGGCTCATCTAAAAAGAGAACCTTAGGATTGTGGAGCAAGGAAGCCGCAATGTCCGCCCGCATCCGTTGGCCAAGTGAAAGAGTCCGCACGGGGTCTTTGATAAATTCCTTCAAATCCAAAACTTCATTCAAAAAGTCCATGCGCTTATGGAAAAGCGAATCTGGCACATCATAAATTTCCTTCAAGACCGTGTATGTCTCTTGCAGAGCCAGATCCCACCACAACTGGGTTCGTTGTCCGAAGACCACTCCAATATCCTTGACATAATCTTGGCGATTATCCTGCGGAATCTTACCATTAATCCGACAAAAACCAGATGTCGGTTTCAAAATCCCTGTCAGCATTTTGATGGTTGTCGACTTCCCAGCACCATTAGCCCCGATAAAGCCTAAGATCTGCCCCTTGGGCACCTCAAATGTCAAATCCTTGACCGCCTCAAAGGTCTGCTTTTCAGGATGAATAAAGGAGCGCAAAGCCCCCTTCAAGCCGGGCTCCTTTACTGTCTTCACAAAATTTTTCTGAAGATGTTCCACTTCTATCATTGCCATATCTATCTCCTTAGAAAAACTTGGATAAGTCATTTACTATTACAAACAAGAATCCTTACTTGTATCTAAACAGCCAGAAAAATTTGTAGATAAAGTAAAAGAATGATTATAAAATAAATAATCCAAACAAATCAAAAATAAAAATTTGTAAAAAAAGACAAGATTCGAAAACCTTGTCTTTATTACTATACCGGCGGCCGGGGTCGAACCGGCACGTCCTTGCGGACACTGGAT
>CAJPQE010000102.1:0-5372 GCA_905372795.1 Streptococcus cristatus
GATAACTTTTTCATCGTTTTCTTTCCTTTCAAAATAAGGAGAAAGCCGACAAAACTGACGACTTCCACCCTTATTGATAATTTTATTTTTCAGATGACATTTCGGATGAATCTTTCATGTCATCCTTCATGCTTGAATCGCTTGATTTCATATCATCTTTCATGTCAGACTTACTTTCGGATATCATAGACGAGTCCTTCATGTCATCCTTTTTCATCTTATCATCAGACATGCTAGAGTCTTTCATATCCTCCTTCTTCATGTCGTCTTTTTTCATATCCTCTTTCTTCATCATGCTGCTGTCATCCATCTTTTTCATGTCTGAATTTGACTTTTGACTGGAGCAAGCAGCCAAGGCAAAGATACTAAGAGTAGCCATTGTAAGGGTAGCGATTTTTTTCATGATATTTCTCCTTTAATTATATAATATTTATCCAAATAGTGACGCTAAAGCGTTTAGATTTCCGAGCATAAGCAGAATTCCCATGAGAATGATGAGTGCTCCACCGATTTTTTTAAGTGTTCCCATATGAGGTTTGAGTTTGGCAAAGCGCTGTAATACCCAGCCAGAAGCCAAAGCCATGGCTAGAAAAGGAAGGGCTAAGCCAAGTGTATAAACCAACATAAGCAAGCCTCCCTGAAGAGCGCCGTTACCGCCAGAAGCAGCAATTGCTAAAACAGAGCTCAGAACAGGTCCCACACAGGGCGTCCAACCAAAGCTAAAGGTGATACCCAAGAGAAAAGCGTTAAGAAAATCACTTCTTTTACTATTCTTTTTAAGTTGGATGCTCTTTTGCTTTTGCAGCTGCTGGATATTGATGATTCCCATCTGGTGGATTCCCAGTAGAATGACAATCCCGCCCAGAACATAGCGAAACCAAGGGGCATAGAGGACTTGCCCTAGAGCGCCAGCTCCGTAGCCCAAAACCAAAAATACAGTAGATAGACCTGCTATAAAGCAGAGCGTCTTAGCTAAACCGTGCCAAGAAAGATCCCTTCCCATAAACCGAACCGTTTTCGGCTGATCCGAATCCAGCAGAATTCCCACATAGACTGGCATCAGTGGTAAGATACAAGGGGAGAAAAAGGAAAGAATCCCTGCTAGAAAAACAGAAATAAAGAACAAAAAACTTGTTGCCATTTCAAAAACCTCTCTATCAATTTTCTGACTCTAGTATAAAATAAAAATCCCCCTAAAAATAGGGAGATCGATTTGAAAAAACTTGAATTTGGTTTTATCTTTGCTAAATCAAGAATTGAAAACGTATACCAATTGCTGTGGATTTATGTTAAGTTGAGAGTAAATGTAAAAGTGCTTCCTAGGCCATACTGGCTTTCGACCGTTATTTCCCCACCCAGCTGATGAGCCAATTCACGCGCAATAGCAAGACCCAGACCATGCCCGCCTGTCTTCATATTACGAGATGTTTCCACACGATAAAGGCGTTTGAAAATCTTATCCAAATCCTCAGGAGCAATACCCTGTCCTTCATCTTTCACACTTATTGTCAAGATCTGCTCAGTTAATTGAGCCACGACCTCAATTTTAGTTCCAGGGTCTGAGTACTTAAAGGCATTATTTAGCAAGTTGACCAAGATACGGGAAAGTTTATCGTAATGGCTCTTAATTTTCGCTGACTCAGGAGACACTTGAATGTAGATGTCTCGCTCCTCCTGCTCAATCAATAGTTGAAATTCACTCATAGCCTCAATCAATAGCTGATCTATAAAGACTATTTCGGCTTCTCCATCTGATTCTATTCGAGGCTGGGCATTAAGAGTCAAAACATCCAATTCTTCCACCAATTTATTCAAGCGCTCTGTCTGACGGCTAATCGTGGTCAGGTAATGAATCTGCTCCTCTTCTTCTATGACTCCATCTAAAATCCCCTCCACAGTCGCCTGAATAGAGGTAATGGGAGTTTTAATATCGTGAGAAAGCTGGGCAATCATCATTCCTTTTTCTCGTTCACTTTCATCAAGCGATTCAAACGTTTCTTGCAAATTATGCGACATATCGTTAAAAGCCTGACCTAACTCTTGAAATTCGATAGGGCCCTTGGCGTCAATCTCTGTACTAAAATCCTTGTCAGCTATATTCTGAGCCTGTTTTTTCAGATGCCGAAGGGAAGAAAATACTGGCGATAAAAGAAAGAGACTGACTGCCGCTCCTATAAAACTAGCAATCAAGGTCATTCCAACTAGGAAATATATCTCGCTTTTTACAATCAACATTCGCTGGACTGCCCAGAAAACGAGTAAAATCGTTAGTAAGCTAGAAATCAGATACCCCACCAGAATGTAACTTTTTAATTTCATTTTATACCTCGTGCTCCTTCCATTTTATACCCCAGACCCCAGACAGTTTTGACGGCAGGAGTGTCTGAACTGGCATACTTGGTCAATTCCTGTCTCAGAGCATGTATATGAACATTAAGGGTATTGGTATCATCTACGAAGTCTTCCTGCCACACCTTTTCGTAAAGCTCCGTCTTTGAAAAAACTCTCTCAGGATTACTAGCTAAAATCCAGAGCAGTTCAAAGGACTTCACTGTTAATTCCAAAAAATGCTCCCCGATGCGAGCCTCATGAACCACATGATTCATCACCAAATCACCGAGCTCAATTTGTTCGATCTCGCCTCCACGATGCAGTCGGCGCAAAATATTATTGACTCTTAGCACCAGCTCACGCGGACTAAAAGGCTTGGCTATAAAATCATCTGCTCCTAAGCTCAAACCGTAAATTTTGTCTTGATCGCTAGTCTTAGCCGTTGTAAAAAGAAAAGGCTGATCAGGTGCTATATACTGAACCTCACGGATAAAGTCATAACCGTCCATATTCGGCATCATGATGTCCGTGATGATCAGGTCAACAGATTTCTTTCTGAAAAGATCCAACCCCTCCACGCCATCTCGAGCCACTAAAACATGGTAGCCTTCCTGCATAAGATAGCGCTTTTGAATATCTAGAATATCCATCTCATCATCAACGAGTAAAATTGTCTTTCCCATTTGCCAATCTCCTGATAAAAACAGTGTTATACTGGCTTTAGTATAACACTATTTTTAGTAATTTTTAAATGATTTGAACCTTAATCTTTTTGTTTTTCTTTCAAACCTAGAAGGCTAAGAATTCCTGCCAAAACTAGTCCTAAGAAACCAATGGTAGCTGTTTGAGCTTCACCAGTTTTTGGTAACGTAGGCTTATCATTTTTTTTCATCGTATCTGCCATCGGCTTAGAAGTTGGGTGTTCCCCCTTCACATCAGTCATGCGATGATCTACTTCCTTCGTACCCTCAGCTGTACTCATAGAATCTGTTGCAGAAGGCTTCTTATTCATCTGACCTTCTTGAGATGGTGTTGTAGAAGGTTTCATATTCATTTGACCTTCTTGAGATGGTATTGTAGCCATTTCTTTTCCACGAAGCTGAATCGTTACTTGACGAGTCGCGATAAGATTTGTCAAATCTGGTTTGCCGTCTTTGGCACCATAGACCTTGACAGTAGCTTGGTAAGTGTGAGTTCCGTTAGCACGAAGTTGGTCAAGAAGGGCTTGCCCGTCTTTACCTGTAGTATTGCCGTTCAAATCCACTTCGTAGAAGTATTGACCCTTCGCTAAGCCTTCAAGTGGCAAGAGGGCTGGATTGTTCGCTGTGCCGTTGTCTGACCAAGGAGCCTTGTCAGAAGATTTGAGCAAGAGACGCGTCAACATACCATCTCCACCGAAAGCTTCATACGGAATGACTTGATTAACACCTGCCAAGAATGGACCGGGAACGTTCGCTTTTTCTAAATAGCTGGCTGGGACATCAATATGGTCTTTGATATTTTTAGTGACTGAGTCTTTGACTGCTTCTTTTGAAACAAGGCCGTTCAGGTTAACAGTTACATTTTTTGTAGCTACGAGATTGGTTAAATCTGCTTTTCCATCTTTAGCACCATAGACTTTAACAGTCGCTTGGTAAGCATATGTACCATTAGCACGAAGTTGGTCAAGAAGGGCTTGGCCGTCTTTACCTATAGTATTGCCGTTCAAATCCACTTCGTAGAAGTATTGACCTTTCGCCAAGCCTTCAAGTGGCAAGAGGGCTGGATTGTTAGCTGTTCCATTATCTGACCAAGGTGCCTTGTCAGAAGATTTGAGCAAGAGACGCGTCAACATACCATCTCCACCGAAAGCTTCATACGGAATGACTTGATTAACACCTGCCAAGAATGGACCGGGAACGTTCGCTTTTTCTAAATAGCTGGCTGGGACATCAATATGGTCTTTGATATTTTTAGTGACTGAGTCTTTGACTGCTTCTTTTGAAACAAGGCCGTTCAGGTTAACAGTTACATTTTTTGTAGCTACGAGATTGGTTAAATCTGCTTTTCCATCTTTAGCACCATAGACTTTAACAGTCGCTTGGTAAGCATATGTACCATTAGCACGAAGTTGGTCAAGAAGGGCTTGGCCGTCTTTACCTGTAGTATTGCCGTTCAAATCCACTTCGTAGAAGTATTGACCTTTCGCTAAGCCTTCAAGTGGCAAGAGAGCTGGATTGTTAGCTGTTCCATTGTCTGACCAAGGTGCCTTGTCAGAAGATTTGAGCAAGAGACGCGTCAACATACCGTCTCCACCGAAAGCTTCATACGGAATGACTTGATTGACACCAGCCAAGAATGGACCGGGAACATTCGCTTTTTCTAAATAGCTGGCTGGAACGTCTACTGAGTCCTTAGTATTCTCTTCAACTCCTTTTTTAACTTCATCTGGAGTCGTTACTGATTGAGAAATAGCCGCTTCACGAGCTTGGTTTGAAACTACATCAGGAGTTGCTACTGGCTTAGCTTCTTCTTCTTTTGGTTTGTTAACTTCCGACATAACCTTTTCTTCTTTTGGTTCGTTAACTTCCGACATAGCCTCTTCTTCTTTCGGTTTTGCAACTTCTTCCTTAGGAGCTAGGCTAGACTTGTCTGTAGAATTAGTCTCATCAACTACTTCCTTTGGAGCTGACTGATTTTCAGGAAGAGTTGAATCCACTCCTTCTTTTAAAACTGTCTCTGGCAACTCATTCTTTTCTACTGATGATGAATCTGTTTGAAGAACTTCAGTCGGAGTCGTAGTGAGAACATCTGCGTGTACAGTGTTTGGTTGACCAACTAGCAAAAAGAAACCACTGGCAACTACGACGGAAGCCACACCTACTCTTAAACGGCGGATTGACCAGCGAGTATACTTTTGATTTGGATTGAATTTCATAAGATTCTCCTTTAGGTTTGTTTTTTTGATAACTTTAGTATAATCTCCTAAGATTAAATGGGGATAAGAAAGAGTTAAAATTTTTCTTAAATCTATCTTATAAAATCCTTATATTGTCTTATTA
>CAJPQE010000103.1:0-5337 GCA_905372795.1 Streptococcus cristatus
GTGTTCTTAAATTTAGTATAACAAAGTTTGAAATCGTTTACAAACAAAAACATAGATAAAAAATAAACTTCTAACGAAAGAATGAGATATGTGTAATTTCTGAAGAGTATTTGAGTCTGATATTTAAACAGCCCGCAATATTCGCAGTGTGGATTTCTGCAAATTCATGCAAAAAACAGGCATTTATGCTACAATATTAGCAATAAAGATGATTGGAGCGAACGATGAAAGCGATTATTACGGTTGTTGGAAAAGATAAGGCAGGGATTGTGGCTGGTGTAGCTAGTAAAATTGCCGAGCTGGGGCTCAATATTGACGATATTTCTCAAACTGTTTTGGATGAATTTTTTACCATGATGGCCGTTGTTTCTAGCGACGAAAAGCAGGATTTTGCAGCACTTCGTAGTGAATTCGAGGCCTTTGGGCAGATCCTCAATGTCAAAATCAATATTCAAAGCGCAGCGATTTTTGATGCTATGTACAATATCTAAGGAGAGGGCACATGGATATTAGACAAGTTACAGAAACTATTGCCATGATTGAGGAGCAGAATTTTGATATTCGGACCATCACCATGGGCATTTCACTCCTGGACTGTATCGACACAGATATTGATCGGGCGGCGGAGAAGATTTACCAAAAAATCACGACCAAAGCGAAAGACCTGGTGGTAGTTGGGGATGAAATTGCAGCAGAGCTGGGAATTCCCATCGTCAACAAGCGGGTCTCAGTGACTCCGATTTCGCTGATTGGGGCAGCGACGGACGCTACGGACTATCTGCCTCTGGCTCATGCTCTGGATCGGGCAGCAAAAGAAATTGGTGTTGACTTTATCGGCGGCTTCTCGGCCTTGGTCCAAAAGGGTTATCAAAAAGGAGACGAAATCCTCATTAATTCTATTCCGCGGGCTTTGGCGGAGACGGACAAGGTTTGCTCCTCTGTCAATATCGGCTCAACCAAGACCGGCATCAACATGACAGCAGTTGCGGATATGGGGCACATTATCAAGGAAGCAGCCCAGCTTTCTGATATGGGAGCGGCTAAGCTGGTCGTCTTTGCCAATGCGGTCGAGGACAATCCCTTTATGGCGGGCGCCTTTCATGGTGTCGGTGAAGCAGATGTGGTCATCAATGTCGGAGTTTCTGGGCCTGGTGTTGTCAAGCGGGCTTTAGAAAAGGTCCGTGGTGAGAGCTTTGACGTGGTGGCTGAAACGGTCAAGAAAACGGCCTTCAAAATCACTCGTATCGGTCAGTTGGTCGGTCAGATGGCCAGCGAGCGTCTGGGCGTCAAGTTCGGGATTGTTGACTTGAGTTTGGCGCCGACGCCAGCAGTCGGGGACTCAGTGGCCCGTGTCTTGGAAGAAATGGGCTTGGAAACAGTCGGTACCCACGGTACGACAGCGGCGCTTGCCCTGCTCAATGACCAAGTCAAAAAAGGCGGTGTCATGGCCTGCAATCAAGTTGGCGGTCTGTCTGGTGCATTCATTCCTGTTTCTGAAGATGAGGGCATGATTGCAGCTGTGCAAAATGGCTCGCTCAATCTAGAAAAGCTAGAAGCTATGACAGCTATCTGCTCGGTCGGTTTGGATATGATTGCCATCCCAGAGACGACACCGGCTGAAACTATCGCAGCCATGATTGCGGATGAAGCGGCTATCGGTGTCATCAATCAGAAGACGACAGCTGTACGGATTATTCCAAAGGGTAAGGAAGGCGATATGATTGAATTTGGCGGGCTCTTGGGAACAGCCCCAGTTATGAAGGTCAATCAGGCTTCGTCAGCTTCCTTTATCGCGCGTGGCGGTCAGATTCCAGCGCCTATTCACAGCTTTAAAAACTAAGTATATAGGGGTCTGTCTAAACAGACCCTTTCCCTCTGTCTTGCTTGGTCAAGTGCGAGACAAATAAGCCACCCTTAGACGAGTGGCCTTAATTAAAAGGAGACATTCATGGCAAAAACAAAATTATACATCATCCGGCATGGGAAGACTATGTTTAACACCATTGGTCGAGCTCAGGGCTGGTCGGACACTCCCTTAACTGAAGAAGGTGAACGTGGTATCCGTGAACTAGGGATTGGGCTGAGAGAGTCTGGCTTGGAATTTACCCAGGCTTTCTCGAGCGACTCTGGTCGAACTATTCAGACCATGGGGATTATCCTAGAAGAGCTGGATTTGGTAGGGAAGATTCCTTATAAGTTTGACAAACGCATTCGGGAGTGGTGCTTTGGGAGCTTTGACGGGGCTTATGGTGGCGATCTTTTCCGTGGAGTGATTCCGAGGGTACGTGACACTGACAATTATAAAGAGCTGACTTTCCCAGAATTGGCAGACGGCTTGGTTGAAGTAGATACGGCCGGCTGGGCTGAGCCCTGGGAGCAACTCAGCGGACGGATTTTAGCTGGATTTACAGCTATTGCCCAAGAAGTGGAAGCTGCTGGTGGAGGCAATGCTTTGGTTGTCAGCCATAGTATGACCATCGGGACTTTTGCTTATCTGATTGATAAAGCCATTAGCAAAAATCCTGAGGTTGACAACGGCAGTGTGACAGTTGTTGAATATGAAAAAGGGCAATTTACGATTCAGATCTTGGGAGATGTATCCTACCGTGAAGTTGGTGCCAAAATTTTGGACGCTGAAATGAACAGTTAAAAGAAATCATGAAAATAGTTGAGCTTTATTGAGCTGTTTTCTCTCAATCTTAGAAACTGCTTTTTTTCAGAAACGTGATATAATGAGAGGAGAATAAGGGGGGAAGTGTATGGCAAAAACAAGATTATACCTGATCCGGCATGGCAAAACGATGTTTAATACAATCGGACGAGCTCAGGGCTGGAGTGATAGTCCATTGACGTCAGAAGGCGAACGTGGCATCCATGAATTAGGGATTGGTTTGCGAAAAGCGGGTATTGATTTTAAACTAGCTAGATCCAGTGATTCAGGTCGAACCATTCAGACCATGGGAATTATTCTGGAAGAGCTGGGCTTGACTGGAAAGATTCCTTATAGGTTTGACAAGCGCATTCGAGAGTGGTGTTTTGGCAGCTTTGATGGTGGCTATGATGGTGAGCTTTTTATGGGAGTTATGCCTAGGGTCTTTAATATCGACCATGTCCATCAACTCAGCTATGCCGAGCTGGCAGAAGGTTTAGTAGAAGTCGACACGGCTGGCTGGGCTGAAAATTGGGAAAAACTCAGCGGTCGAATTTGGCAAGGCTTCTCAGAGATTGCTGAGGAGCTGGAGGCTGCGGGCGGTGGCAATGCTTTGGTAGTTAGTCATGGTATGACCATCGGAACCTTTGTCTATCTGATTAATCGCATGCAACCTCATGGCCTAGGCAATGGTAGTGTGACCATCGTAGACTATGAAGATGGACAATTTTCGGTTGTTTCCATCGGTGATATGTCCTATCGTGAAGTTGGAGCGAAAGAGCTGGAGGACAAGGCTTGAGAAGAGGTCACCACGAAAGAAGGAAAAAACTCTCTCTGTTTCGACTAATAAATAGGCTCTTATTTCTAGGAATTGGGATCAGTTTGCTGTTTGCTCTATTGCGATTTCAAGACATGGATGAAGACTTCTTAACTTTTATTAGTCGTGGTTTGGGAGTCTGGACCTCTGACTTGCCCAAGGTGTCAGTTGATGATTGGGAATTGATTTTGGTCAATCGTAGCCATTTACAGGAAGAGTCTCATCCTAAGTTGACCCAAATCGATGATATTCAGGTAGATAGCCGTATTGCTGAAAATACCAGACAATTTTTAGCTGCAGCTCGGACTATTGCGCCAGAGGAAACCTTGATTTCGGGCTATCGTAGCCGAGCGGAGCAGACAGAGCTCTATGAAGAAGCCCTAGCTTTGGCCGAAGAAGAAGGCCTGTCTCGGCAAGAAGCGGAGCAAGAAGTGCAAAAGCGGATCCAGCTGCCAGGTGCCAGTGAGCATCAGACAGGCTTGGCGATTGATATGAGCGAGCCAGAAGGTCAGGAAGATGGCGTGGCAAATAAGATTGCGGAAATTGCCCCTAAATACGGCTTTATTCTGCGCTATCCAGAAGGGAGAAGCGATATTACTGGTGTGGATTTTGAAAATTGGCACTATCGTTATGTTGGCGTAGAGTCGGCCCAATATATGCAAAAACATCATCTGGTCTTGGAGGAATACCTAGCTCTTTTGAAAGAGTCGGCTCGGTAAATCGTTACAATCCATTGATAGACAAAAAATCAGCTGCTCAAATGAGCAAGCTGATTTTTAAATTTTAGGGTTTAAACAATACCTTGGGCAATCATAGCGTTTGCTACGTTTTCGAAGGCAGCGATATTTGCTCCTGCAAGGTAATCAGTACCAAGACCGTAAGTTTCAGCAGTTGTTTTAGCTGTGTTGAAGATGTTTGTCATGATGTCTTTGAGGCGGCCGTCAACTTCTTCACGAGTCCATGAGAGGCGAAGGCTGTTTTGGCTCATTTCAAGAGCAGATACAGCAACACCACCAGCGTTGGCAGCTTTGGCAGGTCCGTAAAGGATTCCGTTTTCTTTGTAGACTTTAATCGCGTCAAGGTCACTAGGCATGTTAGCACCTTCTGATACGCAGATAACTCCTTGAGCAACCAAACGTTTAGCTGCGTCGCCGTTGATTTCGTTTTGAGTCGCACATGGAAGAGCGATGTCGTAGTTCCCAGCGTAAGTCCATACAGAACCTTCATGGTAAGTAGCAGTTGCTTTCTCAGCCGCATACTCAGTCAAACGAGCACGGCGTTTTTCTTTAACATCAACCAAAAGATCGAAGTCAATACCATTTTCATCGATGACATAGCCGTTTGAGTCGGATACTGAGATCACAGTTGCGCCGAGTTCAGTAGCTTTTTGAAGAGCGTATTGAGCTACATTACCAGAACCTGAAATCACCACTTTTTTACCAGCAAAGCTGTTACCGTTTGCTTTGAGCATTTCTTCAGTATAGTAAACCAAACCGTAACCAGTTGCTTCTGGGCGAATCAAGCTACCACCGAATCCAAGAGGTTTACCAGTCAAGACACCTGCATCAAATTGGTTAAGACGTTTGTATTGTCCGTAAAGGTAACCAATTTCACGTCCACCAACACCAATATCGCCAGCAGGGACGTCAAGTGATGGTCCGATGTATTTTTGCAATTCAGTCATGAAGCTTTGGCAGAAGCGCATCACTTCAGCGTCAGTCTTTCCTTTAGGATCGAAGTCTGATCCCCCTTTACCTCCACCGATTGGAAGTCCAGTCAAGACGTTTTTAAAGATTTGCTCAAATCCGAGGAATTTCAAGATCCCTTGGTTTACAGTTGGGTGGAAACGAAGTCCGCCTTTATATGGTCC
>CAJPQE010000104.1:0-5334 GCA_905372795.1 Streptococcus cristatus
ATGTTATATCTTCTGACATAAAAGTGTAAAATGACTTCCATTTTATCATCATAAAATATGTTATAATAAATAAATGATGAAAGGAGATTTCTATGTTTAAATCACGCATGTTAGATAATGTGAAGCTGTCGCGCTACATTCCTCCTATTTGGTTAGCAGTTCTGATCTCCATTGGCTTTATCCACGTAGGAGAAATCTTTGCAGGGATCATCATTGGAACTGTGCTTGCCATGGTAAATCCGATAGCTGACCGGGCTACACTTATGGAAGTGTTCGGGCATTATTATATCTTTTTTCAGCTGGGTAGTTTTTTCTTTATGGCCTTACTTGTTTTTCTGTGGGTCAAGTTTCGAGAAAAGAGAGCTTTCTCCAGCCTGGGTTTCTTTAAGGAAGGATGGCTGAAAGAACTGGGCAGAGGCTTCCTTATTGGAGCCGTTCAGTTTTCACTGGTTGTTGTCTTGCTCTTGGTAACGGGGACAGGCAGTCTGAAATTTGGTCAGGTGAATTTGCAGTCTTTGATTTTTGTCCTAGCTATCATTCCTTTCTGGATTCTCCAAGGTGGGACAGAAGAGCTATTGACGCGTGGTTGGCTCTTTCCAGCCGTTAGCGCTAAGTCAAATATCTTCATTGGTATCTTGATTTCCAGTACTCTATTCGGGGCTCTGCACCTCTTTAACCCTGGTGTGACCGTTCTTTCTATTATCAATATCATACTAGACGGTATCTTTGCTTGTTTCCTTATGCTCAAGTATGATAATATGTGGGTGCTGGCTGGCATGCACGGTGCTTGGAATTTTGTGCAAGGAAATATCTATGGCATTCAGGTCAGTGGCCAAGGAGCATCTACCTCAATCTTGAACTATAGCTCGCAATCTTCTGTGGATTTGCTGTCCGGTGGAGTTTTCGGTGCTGAAGGATCTATCTTTGCCACTATCGTCCTGATTGGCTGCATTGCCTATCTTTACTGGTCGCTCAAGAAAGAAAATCGCCTGCCTCAGGCACTGAACTTTAAGAAATAATGAAATCGCTCAGCTTAACTGGGCGATTTTTGATGCGAATGAATGATCAGAATGCAAGACTAGCCGTTCTTAGAGATGTAGCTACTAAATCAGAGCCAAACCCAGAGAAAATAGAGCAAATATGGTAAAATGATAAAAGCACAATTTGAGGAATAAAAGATGATAAACAGAATAACAGATAATAAATTTGAATTGGTTTCCAAGTACGAGCCTTCAGGTGACCAACCTCAAGCTATCGAGCAGCTGGTGGATAATATCGAGGGTGGCGAGAAGGCCCAGATTCTCATGGGAGCGACTGGTACTGGTAAGACCTATACCATGAGTCAAGTTATCGCTCGGGTCAACAAGCCGACTCTGGTTATCGCCCATAATAAAACCCTGGCAGGCCAGCTTTATGGTGAGTTCAAGGAGTTTTTCCCCAATAACGCGGTGGAATACTTTGTTTCCTACTATGACTACTACCAGCCTGAGGCTTATGTGCCTTCCAGCGATACTTATATTGAAAAGGATAGCTCGGTCAATGACGAGATTGACAAGCTCCGTCACTCAGCGACATCAGCTCTCTTGGAGCGCAATGACGTGATTGTCGTGGCTTCGGTCTCTTGTATCTATGGTCTGGGATCGCCTAAGGAATACTCTGACAGCGTGGTAAGCCTGCGTCCTGGATTAGAGATTTCCCGTGACAAGTTGCTTAATGATTTGGTTGATATCCAGTTTGAGCGCAATGACATTGATTTTCAGCGGGGGAAATTCCGAGTTCGCGGTGATGTGGTGGAGATTTTCCCAGCTTCTCGGGATGAGCATGCCTTTCGGGTGGAGTTTTTCGGAGATGAGATTGACCGGATTCGTGAGGTTGAAGCCTTGACAGGTCGAGTCTTGGGTGAGGTGGACCATTTGGCCATCTTCCCAGCCACTCACTTCGTGACCAATGAAGACCATATGGAAGTGGCGATTGCCAAAATTCAGGCCGAGCTGGAGGAGCAGCTTGCTATCTTTGAGAAGGAAGGCAAGCTCTTGGAAGCCCAGCGCTTGAAGCAGCGCACGGAGTACGATATCGAAATGCTGCGTGAAATGGGCTATACGAATGGAGTTGAGAATTATTCTCGCCATATGGATGGTCGGAGCGAAGGAGAGCCGCCTTATACCCTTCTAGACTTTTTCCCTGATGATTTCTTGATTATGATTGACGAGAGTCACATGACCATGGGACAGATTCGGGGTATGTACAATGGTGACCGTTCGCGTAAGGAAATGCTGGTAAATTATGGTTTCCGTTTACCGTCAGCCTTGGACAATCGTCCTCTCCGTCGTGAGGAGTTTGAAAGCCATGTTCATCAGATTGTCTATGTATCGGCTACGCCGGGCGACTATGAGAAAGAGCAGACGGATACGGTTATTGAACAAATTATCCGGCCGACAGGGCTTCTGGATCCAGAAGTGGAAGTTCGTCCAACCATGGGACAGATTGATGACCTTTTGGGCGAAATCAATGCTCGTGTCGAAAAGAATGAGCGGACCTTTATCACAACCCTAACCAAGAAGATGGCGGAAGATTTGACGAACTACTTCAAGGAAATGGGTGTCAAGGTCAAATACATGCACTCAGACATCAAGACTTTGGAACGGACTGAGATTATCCGAGACCTGCGCTTAGGTGTCTTTGACGTATTGATTGGGATTAACCTACTGCGTGAGGGCATCGACGTGCCTGAGGTTAGTCTGGTGGCGATTCTCGATGCGGACAAGGAAGGTTTCCTCCGCAACGAGCGTGGCCTGATCCAGACCATTGGCCGGGCAGCCCGCAACAGCGAAGGTCATGTTATCATGTATGCGGACACTATGACCCAATCTATGCAGCGCGCTATTGATGAAACTGCCCGCCGTCGGGCAATCCAGATGGCTTATAATGAAGAGCATGGCATTGTACCGCAGACTATCAAGAAAGAAATCCGTGACCTGATAAGCGTGACCAAGGCTGCACTGCCAGACAAGGAAGAAACCGTCGAAATCGAAAGTCTCAACAAGCAAGAACGCAAGGACATGATCAAGAAATTGGAAGGACAAATGCAAGAAGCTGCCGGACTTCTCGACTTCGAACTGGCTGCACAGATTCGCGATATGATTCTGGAAATAAAGGCGATGGATTAGGGGAGAGAGAACGTATGAAAATTTTGGTTATTAATGGGCATCCTGATAAAGAGAGCTATTGCCAAGCAATTTTTCAGACAATTGTTGACAATATTGATTTAAGTAGACATGAGATTGAGGTCATCAATCTCAACGAAGAGAATTTTGATCCTGTTTTACGTTACGGTTATCGGAAAAGGATGAAGGAGGATTTGTTTATTCTACGCTCTCAGAAATTAATCCAGTGGGCGGATCATTTCATCTTTGTTTATCCTATTTGGTGGAGTAGTATGCCTAGCCTGTTAAAGGGGTGGATTGATCGTGTATTTACCCCCGGAATTGCCTATTCAGCTAATCATCAGGGAAATTTCTTTTGGAATTACATTACTGGTAAGCAGTTTAAAAAACTTTTAAAAGGGAAAACAGCTGATATTTATGTAACTTCTGATGCCCCCACTAACTGGTATAAAATGTTCTCAGGATTGATTAGTATCCCTGATAGTTATGGTATTGCAGTATTGAAAAATGCAGTCTTGAATCATTGTGGAGTTAAAACTAGGAGAATAAGTGTTTTTGGTCAAGTCGCCCAAAACACAACAACTGCTATAGATCGTCAAAAATATTTGAAAAAAGTTTCAAATCAGATTAATAAAATGTAAAATCGCTTATCTTGATTTCTCCTGTAATGATCTGATAAATGTTTCATGCTCCCTCAGAATTTTATTATGGGTGTTAGAAGATAACAAACGTGCCATCGCTTTCTATGGAAAAATGGGTTTTGTTTTTGACGGTGAGGAAAAGGTCGTTGACTTAGGAAAAGCTGTGAAAGAAAAACGGATGCTTTACCTCAGAAACTAGAACAGTTAGTCTGAAAATAATAGATATATTTGTAAGGAGCACACATGCGTTATGCACTTTTACTCCGCGGCATTAATGTTGGCGGAAAAAATAAGGTCGTTATGGCTGATTTGAAGAAGGATTTGGCTAGGTTGGGGTTTGAAAATCCAGTTTCCTACATCAACAGCGGCAATCTTTTCTTTGATAGCGAGGAGCAGGAGGAGAGGATTCGGGAGATCTTGTCGGCTTATTTCAGTCAGTCTTACAATTTTCCTTTGCCTTTTGTCCTTGTCAGCTCTGCTATGCTTGAAAAAGAAATAGCCAATCTTCCTGCTTGGTGGCAAGATGAAACAGCCTTTCGGCGAGATGTTCTCTTTTATCTGCCAGAGACAGATAGGGAGAGTGTTCAAGAACTGGCAGGCAGTTGGGCGAATGACAAGGAGAAACTGCATTTCGGGCAGACGGCTTTCTTTTATAGTAATGCTGACCAAGCGGACTATCTCAAGTCCAATTACCATAAGAAACTGCTTAAATCCAGTTTCTACAAGCAGCTGACCATCCGAAATGGCAAGACTTTCCAGAAGATTGTGGAGTTGGTTGGAAATGAGTGAGCTAAATTTGGAAGCTGCAAGGGAAGAAAAAGCGAAGCGCTGGAAGTTTTCTAGAGTTATTTGGCTAGTGCTCTATCTCTTGTTATTTATCTTTGTCTTGCTGCATTCTAGCTTGAGTCCCTTTGGCTTGTCCTTTACTCCGCTCCTGTGGAACAGTTGGCTTTTTCTTCTATCCGTGGTCGTATTTTGTCACTTGTGGTTTCTCTTTTTAAAAAAGAGAGAGTTTCGCTGGTTCCATCTCATCTGGGGGATTCTGAGTATACCTCTTGCATTGTTTATATGGTTTGCAATTTTCTTTCATTTCTCTATAGTCAAATCAGAAAATTCTGTCCCAATCAATATGGATTACGGGATAGAGGGGAGAGAAGTTGTTTTACGAAAAGGCTATTTATTAGGTGAATATGATGAATACCATGATTTAGTCAATCCTTATATCATGAAAACCAAGGTCAATCGTGTTCGCTATATTGATTGATGCAAGTCTTGTCAATGGACTCTAGCTCCAAAGCCCGTTCAAACAAGCTAGTAGAGGGAGGTGTGTGAATGTGAATAGAAATAGGAATGAGTGGACTCGGCTAGATAAAGTGAATACATGGCTCAAGCGCCATGGTTTTCTAGCTTGGTTATTGGATTTCTCCGTCCTTATGCTTTTTGCAATGATTACGGGCATCTTAGTTTTTCAAATTTCTTTTCTCCCTACATATTCAAAGAGTCAATATGTTTTTCCCTTGTTTATAAAT
>CAJPQE010000105.1:0-5206 GCA_905372795.1 Streptococcus cristatus
TCATTATACCAAGAATTCTCACAATTTACTATAACTCCTACTTTCTATTGACGAAAGAAATGTTATTATGCAGTTATACTGCCTCAAGATGATTGACTTTCGAAACATGCAATTTAACGTTTAACAAATCAAGGGTGTCTCCATAGAATCAAAGTATTTCTGATACCCATTTCCTTCTATCTATAGACAGTAAAAAGCCTTGAAACAACTTATTCAAAGGCTTTCTTAGTATTCTATTGTATCAATTACCTTATTCCGATTTCTGTTGCTACTAATTTTATACTCATACTATAAACTTTCTAAATCTTTTAACTTGACCGACACAATCTTGGAAACTCCTGACTCCTGCATGGTTACTCCATAGATGGAATCTGCCGCAGACATGGTTCCCTTACGGTGGGTCACAACGATAAACTGGCTTTCTTTGTCAAAGCGATTGAGATAATCCCCAAAGCGCTTGACATTGGCCTCATCCAGAGCTGCCTCAACTTCATCCAAGATAACAAACGGAATGGTCTTGACGCGGATGATGGAGAAGAGAAGGGCTAAGGCTGACAGGGCTTTTTCTCCACCACTCATAAGATTGAGAGATTGGATTTTCTTGCCCGGAGGCTGAACCGAAATCTCTACCCCAGCTGTCAGCAGGTCGCCTTCTGTCAAGATCAGGTCAGCTGAACCGCCGCCAAACATCTGGCTAAAGGTCAGCTTGAAGCTTTCACGAATGGCTTCAAAGGTTGTTTGGAAACGTTCCTTGACTTCGTCATTCATCTCTTCAATGGTTTCCAAGAGAAGATTTTTGGCTGAGAGGACATCGTCCCGCTGACTTTTGAGGAAATTCAGTCGGTTGCTGACTTCTTCAAATTGTTCTACTGCTTCCAGATTGACCGGTCCCAAAGCACGAATAGCCTTTTCTAAGTCTTTGACTTGGGCTTCTGCAGCTGCAAGATTTTCCAAAGAACGCGCTCTTTGATCAGCCTCTTCAAAGCTGATCTGGTAATTATCCGTCAGATTAGTCAGCAGACGACGCAAGGCATCTGAAAATTTCTCTTTTTCAGCCTCTGCCTTGGCCTGACGGCGAATCAGACTTTCGTTTTGCTGACGGGCTTGATCTAAGTTCCCTAGAATATCCTCAGACTGGCCCTCTAAGTCGTCCAGCTCAAATTTGAGTCGGATGAGGCTCTGATCCAAGTCTGTCTTTTTCTCTTGGGCAGTCTTAAGCTGCTCTTCCAAGACGGAAATATCCACCTTCTGGCTGACCGCTTCTTCCTTTTGCTCTATCAAAAGCTGCAAAGTAACGACTTCCTTGTCCAGAGCAGCCTTCTCCTCTAGCAAACGCGACAAATCATTCTTCTCAAAGCGCTGGCTAGAAGTCAGCTCCGTGCTCTTCAATTTCAGTTCTGACAAGTTAGCCGATAGCTGATCGAAACGATCCTGAACAGCGTTTTTATTCGACTTGACTTGCTCGATTTCAGCAGTAATGGCTACTTTGGAAGCCTCGATAGCCGACAGCCGCTCTTCCATTTTTTTCTTTTCAGCAAGGCCTGCTGCTTCAGTCTGATTAGCCAAATCTTGCTCCTGGAGTTGCTCCAGCTGGCTGAGTTCCGCAACCCGCTCTGCAATCTGTTCGTAGGCCAACTTGACTCTTTGCTCCGTCAAGCGGGCTTGCTCACCCTCAGACTTGATGGCTTCCAAGGCTTGCTTGGCCTCTGATAGCTGAGACTGCAAGCTTTCGACTTGCTGCTCCTGAGCTTTCAGCTTCTGGGACTGCTGCTCCATTTCTCCAAGCAGGCTGTCCAGTTCAGGCTTGATAAAGATTGTGTTATTATTGCGATTGGCTCCTCCGGCGTAAGAACCGCCTGTGCGCAGTTCCGTTCCGTCCAGCGTTACAATTCTGACTTGGTAACGTACCTGACGAGCAGCCGCACGCGCATGCTCAATCGTATCAAAAATAGCGGTTGTCCCCAATAGATTTTGGAAAATATTCTCCAAACCTGGCTCATAGGTCACCAGCTCCGAAGCTATACCTAAGAAGCCTGAACTAGCCTCAATTCTGGATTGATTTTGCTCGGGAAGTTGACGAGCCTTGATGGTCGTCAGAGGTAGGAAGGTAGCCCGACCAGCCCGATTTTTCTTAAGAAAATCGATGGCTCTGGTCGCTGCCCCTTCGTCCTCAACGATGATATGCTGACTACTTGCCCCCAGCGCAATTTCCAAAGCGGTCTGGTAATGAGGATCGAAGCTCAATTTCTCGCTGACTGCCCCGACAATGCCACCCAGACGATCAGCTTCCTGCAGGACACTTTTTACACCTGCATAGAAATTACTGTGATTTTTAAGAATAGCTTCTAAACTGGCTGCACGGGCTTTTTTATTTTTCAAATCATCCAGCAGGGCAAACATGCTGGTCTGCTCATTTTGATAAGCAGTCGCCAACTTCTCGACTTGTCCCTGCTGCTCCTGATACTGATCTAGCAAGGCTCTGAGGGTAGCCTGAGCCTCTTCCAATTCCGCCTGTCGAGCCGCTTCTTCTTCCCTACCAGCAGTTAAATCAGCCTGTAGTTTGCTAAACTCAGCCTTTTTGCTGGCAGCTTGGCTCCGCTCATTCTCCAGTCGATTTTCTAGCGAGGTCAAGTCATTGGACAAGTCTGCTTCTTCTTGCATGAGCTTGACGTAACGATCCCGCAGATTTTCAATTAGCTGATCTGGGTCATCGGAAAAGTCCGCCAATTCTGCTTCCAACTGGCTCATAGCCACTTGATTTTCAGTCAACTGAACCGCTAAATCAGCTAGATGAGCTTCCTTGGAAGAAATATCAGCTATCAGCTGCTGGCTTTTTTCTCTCAACCCAGCCAAACGTTCTTCATTTTCTAAACGGCTACTGGCTGCCTGACTAGACTCCAACTTAGCTAGGTCTATCTGGCGTTCCAAATCACTGATTAAACGAGTCAGCTCCAAAAGACTGGCCTGATCGTCAGACAGTTTTTGATTAACTTCCTGCCGTTTGACCTTAATCTCTTGGTTTTCACGCTCCAATTCGTCCCGTTTCGTATAATAGGCCGCCAGCTCCTGCTTGATGCTCTCCAAATCAGCCTCTGCTACCGTCAAATCAGCTTTATTAGACTTAATCTGAGCCACCAAGACATCCAGATAAAGCTCCTGACGCTCTTGATCCAGTTCTAAAAAGCGCTTGGCTGTCTCAGCCTGCTTCTCCAGCGGCTTGACTTGACTATCCAGCTCGTAGATAATATCTTCCAAGCGATCCAGATTGTCTTGTGTCTGCGCCAGCTTGCTTTCTGTTTCCTTGCGGCGGGTCTTGTATTTGAGCACTCCAGCCGCTTCTTCAAAGATAGCTCGACGCTCCTCTGGTTTGCTGTTAAAGATTTCCTCTACTTTACCTTGGGAAATGATGGAGAAAGAATCCCGTCCTAGCCCCGTATCCATGAAAAGGTCATGGACATCGCGCAACCGGACCTTTTTGCCATCAATCTTGTACTCGCTATCACCACTGCGATAGATATGGCGCTCGACACGGATTTCCTTACCAGCTTGCTTGATAAACTGGTCCTGATTATCCAAAACCACAACGACCGAAGCATAGTTGAGGGGCTTGCGGTTCTCCGTCCCTGCAAAGATGACATCGGGCATCTTACCGCCCCGCAGACTCTTAACACTCGACTCACCCAGAGCCCAGCGCAGGCTCTCCGTAATGTTGGACTTACCTGAGCCATTGGGACCAACAACAGCAGTCACCCCTTGGTCAAAAACTACCTTGGTCTTATCTGCAAATGACTTGAAGCCTTGAATTTCAATTTCCTTTAAAAACATTAGTGACTTTCCTTTTCAAATGCATCCTTGGCAGCTTCCTGCTCAGCCAGTTTCTTAGAACGGCCTTGTCCCTGACCCGCTTTTTGACCATTGATCAACACAGCCACAGCAAAGTTCTTAGCATGGGCTGGCCCCGTCTCATCTGTAACCTGATAGACAATCTCCACATCCCCATTAACCTGTAGGAGTTCTTGCAGCTTGGTCTTATAGTCTGTCACCTGCTCAAAGTCACCTGCTTCTACCTTGGGAATCATGACTTGGTAAATAAAGTCTTTGACAGTCTCCACATCCTTATCCAAAAGAAGGGCACCCAAAAAGGCCTCAAATAAGTCACCCAGAATGGTATCGCGATTGCGGCCTCCTGACTTTTCCTCACCGCGACCCAGCTTGATAAACTGATCGAACTGACAGTCCCGTGCAAAGCCAGCCAAACTCTCCTCCCGAACAATCATGGAGCGTAGTTTTGACAAATCTCCTTCTGGTTTTTTGGGGTATTTTTTATATAAATACTCAGAAATAATCAGCTGCAGAACAGCGTCTCCTAAAAATTCCAGGCGTTCATTGTGTGAAATTTTTAAGAGGCGGTGCTCATTGGCATAGCTGGTATGAGTAAAAGCGGTCTCTAGCAGACTGCTGTCTTCAAACACCAGCCCAAACTGCTCCAGCAGTGCATCTTTTAATTGTTCCATAATTTCTTTTTCATGCTAGGCCAAGGCAGAGCATGAGTCCAATCCATCCTTTCTAAAATGATGTTCTTTGTGAACCATCTACCATTATACCAAAAAACAAGTGCCAACGCACTTGTTTACTTGTCTTCTTAGCGTAATTCCTGGCCTATTCCTTATCTGGGATGACCTTGAAAAGATAATAGGTAATAAAGATTGTCAGGGCGAATAAGAAAATTTTTACCCAAATTATCGGAGCTAACGCAATGGAAATTCCCATCAAGATATAGATGGATACGATAATCTTTTTCTTGCGCTCCTTAGCAATCGAACCTGTCTCCCGAAAATCTGCAACATAGGTCTGATATAGCTTGGTGTGATAAAGCCAATTCTCAATCCGCTTGGAACTGCGCGAAAAGCAAGCAATAGACAAAAGTAAAAAAGGAGTCGTAGGAAGAAGGGGCAGAAAAATCCCCAGCACTCCTAAGGCCAAAGATAAGCAGGCAATCACAAAATAAATCAAGCGCATTTGGTTTCCTCACGTACGTTTTCATGGTCATTCTTTAGCTTTCTTTTTAGTATAAAAAACAAGCTAAAAAATATAAAACTAGTTTCCCATAAAAAATAATTCTTGTCAATCCTAAAAAAGAGGCTGGGACAGAAGTCCTAGCCTCTCAATTGTCTTTGGATTGTCGAGCAAGACGCAGTGGTTGAGT
>CAJPQE010000106.1:0-5091 GCA_905372795.1 Streptococcus cristatus
TTATTATAGGGATAAATATATCTAATAATTTTATTTAAACAATCGTATGATATAAAGCATTATCTTATCAATATCTGAGGTACTCCATTCTATATAATAAATATTAATCAAAGAAACTCCTTTTACCTAAATTTAATGTCTTCTAAATAATTAGAACACAACCTAAAAAAAAAGTAAAAGCTGATGTTAGTATGAGTTCATGGACACGTTTTGGTAGAATAGTATCTAACCAAAGGAGATATCCAAATGAGCCAAAAATATACCCATGAGTTCAAAGAAACCATTGTTCAATTGTATGAAGCAGGTCAGTCTGTTTCAGATCTAGTCATGGAGTACGAGATTGCCAATCAAACGATTTACAAGCGGAAACAGCTTTATGTAAATTTGTAAAGTCTGAGTCCGAAAATATATCCCTTCATAATCTCCAACAAATACGTAAAGAAATAGCTAAAATGAAAGAGCAAAACGAGGTCTTAAAAAGAATCTTAACGATCTTTGTGAAGAATTAATTATATGATTCCAGTTGAATGGGATGATCTTTATATCAATTTTGAAGTAGATAAAACCTTAAGTGGAGGAATTAACTTTTTCTTTAAATACAATAGAGAGTACCATTATTTCTTTTATATTCCTCGAGATTTTGGTGTTTCTAAGTTGGAATTTTTTGGGGAGTACGATAAATTATTTGAAATTGCTCAGGAATTAAAAAAAGTCTTCATGGATTATGAATTGAGCGATTAGTCAGCAGGGTTGATTCATTTGGATGAAAATAACAAGCTATCAGTGAACTTTGATTATGCCCCATGGCTTGAAAGTGACTTTGGACCAAATGCTAGAACTTCTTTTTTCCAATATAAATACTTGGGCAAGCAACCTGACAACGAAAAAGAACTAGAACAGTTCAAGGCTATGGAAGCCTTCCAGCAGGAACATAATGAAAAATAATCATAGCTAATCAAAAAGTCACCCTAAAGCTGATTTTAAATATACTAATAGATATTTTATCTTTTAAAAGCTACAATTTGTACTACTTCTATATTCTCAAAAGCCATACCACAAGATCACCAAAAATCCCCCTTAGAAGTGAGATTCTAAGGGGGCTCTCTTTATGCTGTTTTCTCTCCTGCTTCTGCCGTTTTTGTTTTCTTATTTGTACCAACCAAACGGCGTTTGCTGTCTCGGATCGTATTGAGGTCTTTGAGGAGTTTGGTCAAGTGGGCTCTTTCTGGATAGGCTTCTGCGACGGCTGCTGTATAGCGCACAAAGAGGTCGTAGGTACGGGAGATTTCACTGCGCAGCTGTTTGGTTTTACCGACTTCCTTGGCTGACTTGGCTGCACGCGCTTCTGCTTCTACTTTATCATAGTCCGCTTGGGCTGCTATCACAGCCGTCAGCATAGGGAGAAGACCCAGACTCGTCACAGCTCCCTGATAGGGCTCTTCCTGCAATGTTTTAAGCAGACTCTTAATCTCAGCCGTTGCGACAGCATTGGTATGCTTAGTGATATCCTTATACTTTTTAAAGACTGGCAGCAAGACTTCATAGGCTTCTTTCAAGTCTCTATCTTTGATTTTGGCGAAGCCCTTATGCAAGGTAAAAAGGCCAATCAGGGCGTTATCCCGCTCCTTGTCTAGTTCTACGAGACTCATAGAGTCTTTCTTTTCTACATTGGCCAATTGAGCCTGAAACTGCTCTAGCTTGCTATGAAAGCCCTCTAGATGCTTGCTGTACATGTCCTCATCTCTATAGGAGCTCGTAAAAATCGTGAGTACCTGATAGGAATCAACCATTAAACTCTCAAACTCACGGTGGGTCAGATTGCTATAAGACAAGGGGCGAATGGTGTAAGTAGTGTTTATCATAAAACCTCTCCAATATTTTTGATAAAGCAAGTATAGCATGTAGAGATGAAGCTTGGTGTCTCTTGCCCTAAAATGTCATTTTTTATCCCTGAAAGGGGCATTTTCTCAAAAAACAGAGTCTCTTTCCAGTTCCTCTTCTTCTTTTTCAAAAGAAAGCTACAAAAAATCACCCCTCATCTGGCACTTGCTTTTGACGACAAGTTGACTGAGGAGCGATTGATTTTATAAATAAAATAGAAAAGAGCATCCTAGGCCTAGATTACCATAAATCTATAGGAAAAGTGACCAGCCGAGACCTAGGTTGCCTTGAATCTATAGGAAAAGTGACCGGCCGAGGCCTAGGTTACCATGAATCTATAGGAAAAGTAGCTAGCCGAGGTCTAAGTTGCCATGATTCTATATGGAAAGTAGCTAGCCGAGACCTAGATTGCCACGAAACTATAGGAAAAGTAACCAGCCGAGGTCTAGGTTGCCACGAATCTATAGGAAAAGTGACCGGCCGAGGCCTAGATTGGCATGATTCTATAGGAAAAGTAACCAGCCGAGGCCTAGGTCACTATAAAACTTCATTAAATACCAATAACTAACATATCGAGTAGCTTGATTTCAACTAAAAAGATGTTCGTCTATCGCTTAAAAATCCATTCCATCTGGATTAGGTGCTCCGCCTTCCAAACCGCTGATATTTTTAAGGATTTCTAGATCAGCTGGACTCAGTTCAATGTCAAAGCAGTCTAGATTGCTAGCAATCCGACTCGGAGTGACTGACTTAGGCAGGGGTAGAAAGCCTTCTTGTAGGCTCCAAGCGAGAGCGATTTGGGCAATAGTCTTGCCATACTTATCTGCTATCGCCTGCACAGCTGAATTTTGGAAGAGTTCGCCCTGGCCAAATGGTCCCCAAGCTTCAAGTAGGATATCATGGGTACGGCAGAATTCCACCGCCTCCGTCTGATAGACGCCTGGCGCTAGGCGGATTTGATTGACAGCCGGAATGACGCGCGCTGTTTCCAGCAGAGCCTCTAGGTGATGAGGCAGGAAATTGCTGACGCCGATCGCTCGGATCTTACCAGCTTGGTAGAGGTCTTCCATGGCCCGCCAAACCTCTGCATTGCGCTTTTGCCAAGCTCCATCTTCTCGTAAAGGCTTAGGATTTGGCCAGTGGATAAGATAGAGATCCAGATAATCCAGCCCCAACCGCTCCATAGAGCTGTCAAAAGCTTCCATGGCCTCTTCATAAGTGTGCTTGCTATTCCAGAGCTTGGTAGTGATGAAGAGCTCCTCACGCGGAATGCCGCTGTCTTTAATCGCTCGACCAACACTCTCCTCATTCTTATAGATAGCTGCTGTATCAATGTGACGATAGCCAGCCTTAAGGGCGGCTAAGACTGCCTGATAAGCCTCTTCTCCGTCCTGAGCTTTCCAAGTACCAAAGCCCAAGACTGGAATCTTGACGCCATTGTTAAGGGTATAATTTTTCATATCTGTTCTCCTTATTTTTTCTTTCTTTTGGACAATTTTGGCTTAAAGATATTTTCCTTGGTTGGAGCCATGCCTCGGCTGAAAAAGCTGTAAATGATAAAGGCCAGCCCAGCAACAAATATCAAGAAACGATGCAGTAGTAATCCAAAGAAGAGGAACACCAAGCCCATTCCCATAAATTTATAATCAATCTTTTTCATCCTGTCCTCCTCGTTTGTGATAAGCCTATTATAACATCTTCTCTTCCTTTGAGAAAGCCTTACCATCTGTTAAGAAAAATATCTCAGAGACTTTCTAGTTGCGCCAACCATTCTAGCTTTGCCCAAGTCCCTCTAGTAAATCCTAGGGAAAAGCAGCAGCTCCACATTAAAAAGGACAGGTTACCCCATCCTTTCTAAAAATATAAGGAGACTCAATTAAAGAATACTGGAGGCAGCTTCAAAGCGCTTTTCACCATCCAGATAAGTAGCAACCAGCTCTAAATCCTTGTCCAGCACGATAAAGTCGGCATCATAACCTTCCTTGATCTGGCCACAAACATCGTCAATGTGGACGGATTTTGCTGGAATGAGACTGGCCATCATGACTGCTTGGTGAGGGTTTGCGATGCCCCACTCAACCACATTTTTCAGACCGTCTTTGAGCTGCAGGATTGATCCTGCCAAGTTACCAGTCGATTTGAGACGTGCTGTGCCATTGGCTACCACCACTGGAAATTCTCCCAGCATGTAGTCGCCGTCTTCCAGCCCACCTGCAGTCATACAGTCTGTGATGAGGGCTACATGTTCATGGCCCTTTTGCTTGAGCAAAATATCACAGGCCTTAGGATCTACGTGGTGGCCATCACAAATCAACTCTGCGTAAGTGTGAGGCAGCTCGTACATAGCCCCAACCATACCTAGTTCACGGTGGGTCAAGCCTCGCATACCATTGTAGGCATGCACCCAGACACTGGCTCCTGCTTCCACTGCTGCCTTGGCTTCGTCATAGGTCGCATTAGAGTGCCCCAAAGCGACTGTCACGCCTTCATCAGTGATGGTGCGGACAAATTCTTCCACGCCCTCACGCTCAGGTGCCAAAGCAATCTTATTTAGCAGGCCATTGGCTGCCTTTTGCCAAGCACGAAATTCATCCATACGAGGGTCCTTCATGTAGGCTGGATTTTGGGCACCCTTGTACTTTTCAGTGAAGTAAGGCCCTTCAAAGTAGAGACCGCGAATCTTGGCACCACTTGCTTCTTGATAGCGCGCACCAATATTCTCCGTCACAGCTAGGAGTTGCTCGTAAGATGATGTCAGCGTTGTCGGCAAGAAACTGGTCACCCCAGTCGTCAAAAGCCCTTCACTCATGGTATGGAGGGTGCCTTCGATGTTATTGTCCATGACATCGACCCCACCAAAACCATGGATATGGGTATCCACCAGACCCGGTGCGACAGAGTAGCCTGTGTAATCCACTACTTCCGCATCCGCAGGGACTTCCTGTACTAATTTTCCAAATTTTCCATCAATCACTTCTAAAAATCCACCCTTGCGAATCCCTTGAGGATAGAAGAACTGATCGGCTTTTATATACTTAGGCATTTGACTGCCTCCTCTTGTTCTATTTCTATTGACTCTATTATAACGCTTTCTATTTTATTTGTAAATGGTCTATACCTCTTTTTTAGAAAAATTTATTATATTATTTAAATCAAGAAAAGAGAGTGGGACAGAAATCGGTAATTCGTTAGAATTCGATTTCGTCGTCC
>CAJPQE010000107.1:0-4941 GCA_905372795.1 Streptococcus cristatus
TGGGACGACGAAATCGAATTCTAACGAATTACCGATTTCTGTCCCACTCTCTTTTGAGTTAGAGGATTATAGCTTGATTTCAGTGTTTTGGAGAACCTTTTGGGCATCGGCAACGATTGTGTCGAGGATTTCTTTACATGGACGAATTTCCTTGACTAAGCCTGCGATTTGGCCACTCATCATAGAGCCGTGTACGGTATCTCCTTCGTAAACAGCTTTAGAAAGAGAACCGATGGTGATTTCTTCGAGTTCGTCACGATTGGTGCCCTTGTTTTCTAATTCGATATAGTGGTCGGTCATTTCATTGCGGATACAACGAACCGGCGCACCAGCAATACGACCAGTAACGGCAGTAGCAGTGTCATTGGCTGAGACAATGGCATCCTTGTAACCTGCTGAAATTGGGCATTCTTCAGAAGCTAGGAAGATAGTTCCCATCTGAACCCCTTGTGCACCGAGGACAAAAGCAGCAGCGAGACCACGACCATCGGCAATTCCACCTGCAGCGATGACTGGAATATCAACGGAGTCAACAATCTGAGGAATGAGAGCCATAGTATTGGTTTCACCGATATGGCCACCAGCTTCAGAACCTTCGGCAATCACGGCATCAACTCCGAGCTCTTGCATTTTTTGCGCATGTTTGACACTGGCAATAACAGGGATAACCTTGATACCTGCCTCTTTCAGATAAGGCATGATGAATTTTGGTGTACCAGCCCCAGTCGTTACGACAGGAACTTTTTCTTCAATGATGACTGTCACAATATCCTTGATATTTTTCATCATGAGCATAACATTGACGGCAAATGGCTTGTCAGTCAATTTACGCAGTTCACGGATTTCTTCGCGCAACTGCTCACCCGTCATTCCACCCGAAGCAATGATTCCCAGTCCGCCAGCTTCTGAAACAGCTGCCGCCAGTTGGTAGTGGGAAATCTGAGCCATAGCTCCTTGGAAGATAGGGTATTTGATGTTCAACAATTCTGTAATAGACATAGGGGATCTCCTTTATTCTGTATTTAAAATCATTATATCACTATAATAAAGCGTTTTCAAGAAAGCTCTAGTCTGACAAAAGCTAGGACTTTGTGAAAATAATCTCAGAAATCTTTGATAGGACTGGCTTTTCCTTGTGAAACTAAATTTATCAGTGTCCTTATAACAATAACTTATAGCCTATTAGAATTTGTTATATTCTCCAAGATCGAATTTGAGCAAGTGTGGGAAGGATTTTTATTGGACGCATCTTTTGTGATATAATAATAAAAAATACACGGAGGTAGGGCATATGGATAATGTGATTGATTTGTCTATTCCAGTGGCAGAAGTGATTGAAAAGCAGCCTGAGGTTTTGGATGTTTTGGTCGAGTTGGGTTTTAAGCCTCTGGCCAATCCTGTCATGCGCAATACAGTCGGGCGCGTGGTTTCGATTAAAAAAGGAGCCAGCATGAACGGCATTGACCTGAATAAAATTAAGCAAACTCTGGAATTAAACGGCTATGAAGTGGTGGGGATTTAGGCATGGCTACTGAACGCATTGAAGTCCTCAAGTCTATCTTGCTGGACCTACATAACGGAGCTTCTGCAGAATCCGTTCAGGAGCTTTTCAACGAGCATTTTGCTGGTGTGTCCGCTATCGAAATTAGCCTGATGGAGCATGAGCTGATGAACTCGGATACGGGAGTGACCTTCGAAGATGTCATGTCCCTCTGCAATGTCCATGCCAACCTCTTTAAAGGTGCCATTCAGGATGTGGAGGTGGCAGATACCGACCATCCAGGCCATCCTGTTCAGGTTTTCAAGCAGGAAAATCTAGCGCTGCGGGCTGCCCTTATGCGAGTTCGAAGACTCCTATCTACCTATGAGACTACAGAAGAGGAGGAACTCCTTCCTGAAATCCGCAAGGGACTCCAGCGCCAGCTGGGGTTGGTGGGGCAGTTTGATATCCACTATCAGCGTAAGGAAGAGCTCATGTTTCCTATCATGGAGAGCTATGGCCACGATTCGCCGCCCAAGGTCATGTGGGGGGTAGATGACCAGATTCGAGACCTTTTCCAAGAGGCTAAGACTGCTGCAGAGCAGCTGCCTGACACTTCGATTGAAGAAGTTAAGGACAAGTTTGAGACCTTTGCGGCTGAGTTTGAAGCTATGATTTTCAAGGAAGAGTCTATCCTTCTCATGATTCTCCTCGAATCCTTTACTCAGGATGACTGGCTCAAGATTGCTGATGAGAGTGATGCTTATGGTTATGCTACCATCAAGCCAACGGAGAAATGGATTCCTGCGCGGCACTTATTCTCGGAGGAGGAAGCTGGGGATGCTGCTGATGAAGGAAGCGAAGCGCCAGCCAGTAGAGAACGGACTAGTGATGGCAGGTTTCAGCAGGTCATTGATACGCCGGATGGTCAGGTCACTATTTCCTTTCAGCCTAAGGAAAAGAAAGAGCAAGCCTTTAATCGGGATTCCCAGCAGCCTTTTGGTCATGGTTATCTGTCGGTGGCGGAGGCCAATCTGATTTTGGACCATCTGCCCATGGAGATTACCTTTGTCAATAAGGAGGATATTTTCCAGTATTATAATGACAGTGTGCCAGCAGACGAGATGATATTCAAGCGGACGCCGTCCCAGATAGGGCGCAATGTCGAGCTCTGCCACCCACCCAAGCTTTTGGACAAGGTGCGGCGGATTTTCAAGGCTCTGCGTGAGGGAGAGCGGGACAAGTTTGAGATGTGGTTCAAGTCGGAATCGCGGGGCAAGTTTGTCCATGTGACCTATGCGGCAGTGCGGGATGAGGCTGGTGAATTTCAGGGGGTTCTGGAGTATGTGCAGGATATTCAGCCCTTCCGTGATATTGACAGTGATTTTTACCGAGATTTGGACTAGGTATTTGCAGTTAGAAAGCGAGAAAAATGAGCTACGAACAGGAATTTTTACAGGAGTTTGAAGCTTGGGTCAAGACCCAGGTCATGATTAACGAGATGGCCCTCAAGGAGAGTCAGGCAGTCTATGAAGCGGACCAGGACGAGCGGGCCAAGGAAGCGGCTATTCGCTATGAGAGTCGTCTAGATGCCTACCAGTTCCTTTTAGGGAAATTCGCCAACTATCAGGCGGGCAAGGGATTTCATGACCTGCCAGACGGACTTTTGGGTGAGAGAAATTATTGATTTTTCGCTGGAAAGGTGATAGAATAAGTTCATCAGAGGTGTTTTGAGTCAAGCATTTTACAGAAAGTGGCGGTGCTGAGAAGTCCACAAATGTGTCAAAGCTGGTTGCTGATGCTTAAAAATGAAATAAAAGTGTCTTTGTATTTACTTCAAAGACGAAAGTTGCGGGCAACTGCCCGAAATTGGGTGGTACCGCGGATAACACATTCGTCCCTTTCTAGTCTGACTAGGAAGGGATTATTTTTATGTGGCGGAAAGGAGGTTTGAATGAAACTTCTTGAATCTTATAATGGCAAAGAGTTACCAAAGTTGGAAACTGAGCGGTTGATATTGCGTCAGCGAACGGCAGAGGATGTGGAGGATATGTTCGCTTATGCTGGTCTGCCTGAAGTCTGTTATCCAGCTGGATTTCCTCCTGTAGATAGCTTGGAAGCAGAGCGTGATTATTTTGAAAATCGCTATTTTGAAAATCTAGAAAAGAAGAAACTTCCTTCTGGCTATGGCATTACAGTTAAGGGGGATGACCGAGTCATTGGCTCTTGTGACTTCAATCATCGCCATGAAGATGATGTCTTTGAAATTGGCTACCTCCTGCATCCAGATTATTGGGGGAAGAGTTATGTACAAGAAGCTGTCAGTGCTTTGGTAGAAGTTGCTTTTACCATTCTTAAACTCCACAAGGTTGAAATTCGATGTTTTGATTACAATAAACAAAGTCAGCGAGTCGCTGAGAAACTTGGTTTCACTCTTGAAGCTCGCATCCGAGACCGCAAAGATGCCCAAGGTAATCGCTGTGCAGAGTTGGTTTATGGATTGCTGAGGAGTGAGTGGGAATTAGAAATTAGTAGTTGAACTGTTCGAGAAATTCGAACAGTTGGGATTTATTGAGGAATTTCGAAAGCGAGGTGAGAAGATTGGAAATAGGGCAGATTATTACTCTACTTAGTGGAGCAGGAATAGGAGCTATATTAAGTGCAATTTTAGTGTTTGTCAACAATAGTAAGAGAAATCGACTTGATTATATTACTAAGGAAAGATCAGACTGGAGAAAAAGTATAAAGTTGATAATTGTTGATTTACTAGATGGAAAAAATAGGAAATCTGCAGTTAGTAAACTTAAATCACAAATCAATCCATATGGATTTGATATAAATAAAAAATATACTAATGAGTATTATATGAAAGATGGACATATTTGGGATCTTTTAAGCGGTTTTGATTACTCAGAGGAAAAGTCACAAAAGCTCAGTCAATACCTAGAACTGCTCCTGAAATATGATTGGGAACGTTCGAAAAATGAAGTAGAAATTGGTCGTACTGTCCTATGGAATTTTTTAAGATGGGGACTGATATTTTTAAATACAATAATGTTTTTCTGGGCAAACAATGTAAGCAACAAATTCAATTTCTATCTATCTATTTTTTCGATTATATTTTTAATTTCGCAATATTTCCTGATAAAATTGCTATCTAAACTCAATTTTGATTTACCAAAAGAAAAAATTATCTTACTCCTTTCTTTCATGGTGGTATTCGTATTCCCTTACTTGTATTCATTTTATTTAATAATTGTTTTATTAGATTTTTATAATCTGATTAAAGTGAATTTACTAGTAGCCATCCTGCCAGTATTCTTAGTGTTAATTATAATTTCTTCCGAAATTTTTTTCCTTTATCAAATTTTCGATATAGATCATAAATATATTTCTCAAATAAAAGCGATAGAAAGGAATAGGACAGATTTAGATAAAAAATATTACGAAATTTATAATGC
>CAJPQE010000108.1:0-4686 GCA_905372795.1 Streptococcus cristatus
CCTCTATTTAGTTATATTTTTAAAGACAGTCTTATTGACCTAGCAGTCCCTTAAAGAAATTGACGATTGCATTCCAGATATTGCTGAAGAAATTACCGCCATCCTCAAGAAGTCCGTTTGCATCAAAGTTAAGGTTTATATTATTGAAGGTATCACCAGCCTTTGAGACAATGCTGTTTTTCAGGTCGGTGAGCGTCTTTGTGAAATCAGAATTTGTGATGACCCCACTATTTGAAAGATTGACAGCAAAGTTAATAATCAGATTGATTTGGTCAGCTGTGACAGAACTGCTAAGACCGTAGTTTTTCAGTGTTTCTTCAACGATTTTACGGACATCAGCTTCTGTCAAATTGCTATTGTTCTTTTTAGCATTGGCAACAGCTGTTTTTATATCTGTCAGAGCCACATTCAGCTTATCAGCATCGTAACCTTCCTTGCCCTGGTTCTCAGCGTTGATATTTGAAAGTGCGGATAATTCTTCCTGAGCCAAGTCTTTATTTTCCTGAGGAACGCTAGCTCCATTTTCCTCCAGCGAGTAATAGATACCAGCCAGGGCGCTTTCTCCAGTTACAGGGATAGGTGCTGCTACTGTGATTTCTGCATGCTGTACGCCCAAGGTGACTGCCGCATTGCGATACATATCCTCTGTAACCTTGGTGATGTTTTGCGGCGTAACAATATTAACTTGAAGCGGCTTCTTGTTGCCCAACTTCTTAATCTTAACAGAAGAATATAGCTGCAAACTAGGATCATTTGCCACATTCATAATCTTTGAATAGACATCAGGTGTCATTGTTTTCAGAGGTTTAGAATCACTCGATGCATTGTAGCCTAAGAGCTGAAGCGTTTGCTCTTTTTGGCTGTCATCCAAGGAATAGCCCAAGACATACTCAGGCTGAACATAGGTTTCGTCAATGACTTTTTGAACGTTTGTGTCAGCCATTGCTGTAGAAACGGTAAAGAGAGTAGCTAGAAAAGCTCCTGCTGTCAGTAATGTTTTCTTAAATTTCATTTAACTCCTCAATCTATCTCTAAACAATAAGGTTTTAGAGAAGCTTCGATTATAATCAGCGGATTGCGCTGTCATACTAAATTAGGAAAGGAAAACTTTCCATAGAACAAAATAGTATAAAATGCTTAAAGTTTTCTTATAGACAAAGAATAGCCTGCATTTCTTAAAATTATTTGCCCCAAAGAAAGTCAATCAATAATCTATCTACTTCTGGATTTTCATGCAGCTGGCTATGCTGAGCCAGGGGGCCAGTCACTCGTTTTTCCTGATAGGACTTTGCATTGTCGATTACAAGATACTTGAGACTGCGAGAAGAAACGTTTAAGACGGAACCATCTGATTGATTTTTAAAATCTCCATAGATATTAAGCACATCCACTTGATCTTGCGGATAAATTTCGCGCAAGCCCAGAAGTTTTTGATAGCTATCACTCATGGCGCTAGGTTCCCCTGTTTTGGAATCTAGAATGGTCAAATTAGCTGGCAAATCCATGCCCCCCAAACCATTGACATGATTGGCAATATTTACCTGCTTTTGTAGTTGTGGAAGTTCTTCATTTTGAGCGTGCTCCAATAGGTAAAATAAAATAGACATATTTCCCATAGAATGTGCAACAAAATTCATCTTTTTAAAGCCATACCTTGCTTGCAACTCTCTAACAACTGCAGCCGCATACTCTCCATCCTGAGCATAGTTGGCATTTCGATTGTCCTCGAACTCAACCATGACAATTGGATTGATAGCATCTTTTGGTATCTCTCCTTTAAAGATTACTTGAGCATGACTGTCAACTGTAGCTGTGATGATTGTTTGAGTAACCCCAGCTTGTCTGGCTGCCTCTACCATATGCTTTTCAGCATTAGCGCTTGAGCCATAACCATGGAAAAATAAGGTCGGAGTCCTTGACTGAATATAGTCACTACTATTTAATTCTTTGGTTTGCCGATTGTAGATTAGAAATAAAGTAACAAGAGCAATGAACAGAAAAGTTGAGAGTGCTATGATAGACCTTTTGACCATTTTCTTCCTCCTAACTCGTATGGATTAGTATTATAACATTTCTAATAACCTTAAACAACTAAAGAAGACGGTATTCTATTTAAAAAGAATTTAAAAGAACCTACTTTGTATTAAATCGGATCTATTTTGTTTTTATTCGTATTAACTTGAATAGAAAATCATTGCACCGAGAACTATCATGCTATTCAATTTTATCGTCATACCTTCTCTTATAAAGCTTTTTAGCTTTTTGTGTGTACCGTCTGATGAAATCAGTTTTAGCTTCTGTGTATGCATCTCGATTGTACTCGTACTTTTTCCATAAGATTAATTTTAACTGCTCGTAGTCTTTAGCGACAGCTGGATGATCTTTCAGATAGTCTCGGAAATAGAGTTCATCATTGTCTCCGTAGTAGCGCAAATGCAAGTGAAAAACTCGTTCAGCAAAACCTTGCAGTGTATAGCCCTTGTTAAAAGTCATTCGGCCTTCTGACTCTGACATAAGCAGGTAGCCATGCTCCAGCAATTCTCTCTTGATGCTCCCCATATCTTCACTTCGAGGAATTTCTAAAAGAATATCAATAATCGGCTTAGCCCATATCCCCTCAATAGATGTGGAGCCAATATGATGCATTTTATACAACTGATTTGCTGTCAAAAAACTTCGTATTCTCCTGCTTTCCTCCTTATACCAAGCTGCCCAATCCTTATTATGCTCCTCTAAGAAAATCGGGAACAACTGCCATAATTCTTCTAAAGACATATCTTCTAGGGCTTTTGCCATGTGACTTCTCCTTACCTTGTATCAAATGAGAATTAGAGTAAAGACTGGGAATCCTATCCCAGTCTCGTTTTTTATTACCAATAAAGCAAGCCATAAGTCAGTAAAACGCTGATCATGCTAAAGAGTGAACCGATCAGATAGTATTCTGCAAAAGACTGGCTTTCTGAGATCTTATTATAGCGAGCGATAGACTTAGCTGTAAAAACTAACCCAATGGCAGTAAACTGCCCGAAAATAAGGGAAAGTCTCATAATCAAGCGCTCCAAAATCCCAATCATGGCACCAGCCCCCGCAATAGTCTCCCCACTGTCTTCTCCTGCCTGATACTTACTGAAGAAGAGTTTAAAGAGGATATTAATTGGCTTACCAGTAAGTGCGAAGAAAAAGAGAGCCTGCAGCATGAGATAACGCTCAGACAGCCAATTAGGAACTGGAATTTGCTGCTGCCCTAAGAGAAAATAAAGAGCAAAAATACTAATCAGATGCAAGATCTGATCCAGTATAAAGGCAAGCTTTTGAGCATGATGCCGGACAATCAATGAATTCAGCCTATTCTTCAAGAAGTCAATAAGCGCATGACTGAACCAGACCAAGGCGAAATATAGCAGATAATTAGGTAAGATGAGTCCCAAGAGCAACAAGGGCAGCAGAACAATTCCCAAGTGGAGAATCAAAAAATTCATCCGCCGGCTTTTGAGGTCAGCCATCTTCTGACTTTGAAGCTGAAAATCAGCTAGTACATGAGCCAGCAAAGTCAGTACAAGAATCGGATTCTGCATGAAAAATTCTGAAAATCCCATAAAATTTGTCATTGTTCAGCCTCCTTTGCTGCCTGTAGAATCATTCTCATAGCTAAACGGCGATTTCTCAGATAAATCTTCAAACCAGACGACTTGAGCCGCTTACTAAGCGCACTGGGACTAATCTGCAGCAGCTCTGCTATTTCTCCATGAGAAAAATTCTCGTCATAGATATATTCCATGAGCATCCGCTCCAGAACCTCTCTCTGACTGGTGTTCCACTTGCTCTGGATAAAGGACGCAGCCGCCAGCACCGTATTGACCGCCTGACTGAGCTCTTCATCTCCTAAGGATACAGCTATGCGACTGCTGCCATAATCATTTTTTTCGTGGACTGCGTTAATAGCTGCGCGTGCCCTCCAGTAGGCTGGACCGTCCGAACCAATACTTTGCTCGCGATTGATCTCGGTCACAATCTCACCCAGACCAAGCCCAAAGCGAATCGGGTGAGGAAAGCCTAAGGCAATCTGATCAATGAGCCGCATGATCTCAGGATTAGGCCGCAGCAAAGCCTGAAACTCGTCTCCAGTCGTTACTGTAAAAGGCGACACCAGATAATCTCGATAATCCTGATTTAGCACCGCCATCAATTCCTGCAACTCTTGCTGCGCCTGCTTGTGGTTTTTTAGCTGTTTGGACTCAATCAAATCTCCAATAAGAGCAATATAAAGCATAGCTGATCAAACCTCCTTTAAGTCCATTATAAAGGAAAATTTTTAAAATGTCTATTACAACGGAAAATTTTAGAAATATCCATTAGAACAGAAAGACTATTTTTCCTTTTTAGGTGCTGGTAAGGCAGGATAGGCAGCTTCAATCAGATTACAGAGAAAGGCAGCATCTTCTACTTCTTCTATATGAAGCATTGGCTTTGCGCCTAGATAAGGAGACTCATAAACCGGATTTTCAAAAAAATTCAGGGCTGGCTGAACCGGCTTGAGTAGCAAGCGATTATCATAAATCCCGCCGAATAAGCGCCCTCGATAATAGAGCAAATATTCCCCCATCATCTTGCGAAAGCTAATTTCTTGGCCTAAGCCCTGCAGCTGCTTCAGAATAAAATCCAAATATTCTTGACTAGATGCCATCG
>CAJPQE010000109.1:0-4685 GCA_905372795.1 Streptococcus cristatus
TTGCTCGACAATCCAAAGACAATTGAGAGGCTAGGACTTTCGCCCCAGCCTCTTTAATTTTTTTATATGTAAGATTTAGACAAGATAGTGGTATTATGGTATACTGGAAAAAATAAAAAGAAAAGGTGTACTATGAAAAAGTTATTTATTCTAGTTATTTCTGCTTCTGTATTATTGACAGGTTGCGTATTTCCAAAATCTGGCAAACATCGTCCGAAAGTTCCAGCTGAATCAAAAGTTGCTAAAACAAGTTCTAGCTCGAGCTCAAGCTCAAGTGACTCCTCTACGAGTGCTTCTTCTGAAAGTACAGCTATTGTCTCTAAAACCTTGGTCGGAGACCTCAAAGGCATTCATCATCGTGATACGGTGACCTATCGAGGAGACAAACTCTTGAAACTTCGAATGGAGCTGTTGAGTAATTTGCCAGAAGAAGCTAGTGGTGCTGCAGCCACTATGAGCCCAGAGGAAATGACCGCTATCATTCGAGAAGGAATGGAATCAGAACCAAACTATGTGGAAGCTAAGAATATGGAAGGAGTGACGATTGAATACTCCGTAACAGCTGATAAGAAATTACAGGCCATAGTTGATCTGGATTTTGAGAAAATGGATATAGCGAAAGTAGCAAGCCTATCTTTCTTTAAAGACTTGGGACTTAATGACATAAAAGACGCCTCTCCTTCAATGTTTATTTTAGGTATGAAATTAGGCGGCTTGAAAGAAGAATAAGAATATTTAAAAGGCGAGTTATCTCGTCTTTTTTTGCTGTCTAGAAACCATGACATTTGTCACATGGTCTAGTGACAAAATCATCTAGTCGGAAGATGCAGGAAGTTTTATAATACAAGTAAGAAATGAAGAAATAGGGAGTAGTCACATGAAAATATGGTTGATAAAAGTAGTAGTCTTGAGTCTCGTTGGGATGATGTTTTATCAGTTGGCGAGAATGAGCGGAGTAGGTCTTTACCGCTTTCCTTGGGAGATTTTTGCTAGCTTGGGAATGGCTAGCTATGTCCTAAAGGAAGTGGCTAAGTTAAGCAAAAGGGGAAAGTAGAAATGAAAAAGCACTTGCCCCTCTTATTCATTGGAGTTGCAATGGGTGTATGGTGTTTTCAGATGATACCGGGTTTTCTGTTGGAATTTCTACCCCGGCAATTTTATATAGGAGTATGGGGAGTGATTCTAGTTGTCTTTGTTATCTGGCCGCTCATCTATGATTTTATTAAGGAGGAAGATCATGAAATTGATTGAAGTGAAAAAGCTATCTAAAAGCATTCGGGGGAAGGAAATCTTGCGTCACATTTCCTTTGACATTGAAGAAGGGGATTGTGTGGCTCTGATTGGCCCCAACGGAGCTGGCAAAACAACTCTGATGGACTGTCTCCTAGGCGATAAATTCCTGACTTCTGGTCAAGCCCTGGTTCAAGGGCTAAAGCCAACGGATAATCGTTTGAAAGAGATGGTTGCCATTTTGCCTCAGGAAAATACAGTGGTGGGGGATTTGAAAGTCAAGGAACTCCTCTCTTTCTTTAGGTCAGTCTATCCTAATAGCCTGTCTGAAAAGGAAATCGATGCCTTGTTGGGCTTTTCTGACAAGCAAAAGAACCAGCTGGCTGGCAAGCTCTCTGGTGGTCAAAAACGCCTCTTCTCCTTTATCTTAGCCTTGATTGGCCGTCCAAAGATTCTTTTCTTGGATGAACCGACTTCGGCCATGGACACCTCGACCCGCCAGCATTTCTGGGAAATTGTGGACCAGCTCAAGAAGCAAGGAGTAACCATTGTTTATTCTTCTCACTACATTGAAGAAGTGGAGCATACGGCTGACCGGATTTTGGTGCTCCACAAGGGTGAGCTGATCCGCGACACCACGCCTTATGCCATGCGCAAGGAAGAGCAGGCAAAACACTTCACCCTGCCACTTTCTTATAAAGAAATTGTGAAAAACATAGCTGGTGTGACAGAGATTGAAATCAAGCAAAAGGCCCTATCCTTTGCGACCAAGGATGCCAGTCGGGTCTGGCAAATTCTGCAGGAGCATGGCTGTATGATTGAAGAAATCGAAGTCCGCAATCGCACCCTGCTGGATAGTATTTTTGAGACGACACAAGAGTAAAGGAGCAGCATCATGAAAAATATGGCAAGTTTAATGAAAATGGAGCTAATTTTGATGAAGCGGCAGGCGGCCTACTACCTGCTCTCTATCGGGCTACCCAGCGTTTTCTATCTGATCTTTTCAGGAATGATGTCAAGTTCTGATGTACCGGCGCTTGTGCTCCGAACCTATCTCTTTTCTATGACACTTTTTAGTATCATGTCTAGTGCTTTTTTCAGCATTCCCAGCACCTTGCAGTCGGACAAGACCAATAACTGGCAAAAATTGATTCAGCATTCGCCAGTTTCTATGGTAGAATATTATATATCAAAGCTTTTTAGTACTTTACTGACCTTTCTGCTTTCCATCATCGTGGTCTTCTCTGTCGGACATTTCGTTCGTGGAGTCAATATGCCCATGATGGACTGGCTAGTGATTGCCCTGATTCTTCTGATCGGTAGTCTAGTCTTTATCGCCATGGGCGTCTTGGTCAGTCTCCTGCCCAGTGCCCAGCTCATGTCGGTCGTAGGCAATATCGTTTATATGGCTTTAGCGGTCTTGGGTGGTCTTTGGTTTCCTCTGACCATGTTTCCAGACTGGTTGCAATCCATCGGCAAGCTAACGCCAAGCTATCAGCTCATGCAGGTGGTCTCTTCCTATTTGGAACACCATGACTGGAATGTGTCTGCTATGCTAATCGTCCTAGCTTACACTATTTTCTTTAGCATTTTAGTCCTTCAGCTCAAAAAACGGATTGAGGTTAAATAATTCTATGTGGGAAAAGTTCAAAAACATACATCATATGTTTCATATTTCTCTGGTCTTTATCATCTTTCCAATAGCGGGTGTCATCAGCGGTGAATACCCGCTTTTGACTTTGCTTTGGACAGCATTGTTTATAGGGGCTTACTATACCATCCTCACAGAGAAAAAGCCTTTCTACCAGGCTCTGTCCTGGTGGATCATGCTTGCCTACATTTTTTATACTCCCATTTGGCTGAGTGTGGGCTTCGTGTGGTATATTTTTTATTTGTCCAATCTTCTAGTTTATCATTATAAGGAAATTTCCTTTACATCTTGGCGCTTTTGGAGTTTCTTAGCTATACAACCGGCTCTTCTAGTCGGGTTGTATCTGCAACATCAATTGAACACTGGCTATCTGGTCTTTTTCTCAACGACCTTTCTCTTTTCGGATTTCTTGACGCTGGGTCTGCACCGTATCCAAGTTGCTGAACAGCTTAAGGAAGAAAAAAGCAAGCAAAATGCCCAGCTCAATCTTTTCTTAGCGGAAAATGAGCGCAATCGAATCGGACGGGATTTACACGATAGTCTGGGACATACCTTTGCCATGCTTAGTGTCAAGACGGAGCTGGCCCAGCAATTCCTACAAATGAAGGCTTATGAGCAGGCGGAGAAAGAGATGGAGGAAGTGCGACGGATCAGTAAGCAGGCCATGGCTGATGTTCGACGGATTGTAGACAATCTCAAGACGCGGACGCTGGATGAAGAATTAAATACAATCCGAACCATGCTGGAAATGAGTGCTATTGACTTGGAGCTTCATAATCAGCTCAATGTAGCCAGTATCCCTACGGAAATGCAGTTTACAATTAGTATGATTTTATTGGAATTAGCAACCAATATTATCAAGCATGCGGAGGCCGAGAAGTCCAGGATTGATTTGTATAGTCAGGATCGAGATTTAATATTGGAAGTTGAAGATGACGGCCGAGGCTTTAAGCAAGTGACGGGCCAAGACTTGCATTCGGTACGTGAGCGCTTGGAGGGGCTTGATGGTAGCGTGGAGGTCATCAGCAATCACAAGCCAACCATTATTCTCGTGCGCTTGCCATATAGGATTAGAGGAGACGAGCGATGAAGTTATTATTAGCAGAAGACCAGAGTATGCTGCGGGATGCCCTTAGCCAGCTCTTGCAGTTGCAGCCGGATGTTGCTAGTGTTTCTCAAGCGGCAGACGGTCGTGAAGCTATTGAGCTACTTAAGACCAATCCAGTCGATGTGGCTATCTTGGATGTAGAAATGCCTTATCAGACAGGGCTGGATGTCCTAGAATGGATCAAGGAATACCAGCCAACTGTCAAGGTTATCATTGTGACAACTTTTAAGCGTCCAGGCTATTTTGAGCGAGCGGTTAAGGCGGATGTGGATGCCTATGTACTCAAGGAACGTAGCATTGCGGATCTGATGAAAACTATTCACACGGTCTTGGCTGGGCAGAAAGAATACTCACCTGAACTTATGGAAGTGCTGATGACTCATAAAAATCCCCTCTCTCATCAGGAGCTTCTAGTCTTAGAGGCAGCAGCAACTGGGCTTTCTAATAAAGAAATTGCTGAAAAACTCTATTTATCAAATGGAACTATTCGTAACTATATGTCGGCCATCCTGACCAAGCTAGCAGCTGACAATCGTACGGAAGCTGTCCGGATTGCTCAAGAACAAGGATGGATATAAAATAATTATCTCGCTACATTCGGATTTAGCGGGATTTTCTTATCTTTTTCAATCAGAATGAAAAAAAACATCCGCGATACTTGCAATTTTTTTCAAAAATGTTATCATAGTAGAAAGC
>CAJPQE010000110.1:0-4649 GCA_905372795.1 Streptococcus cristatus
ATAATAAGGAGTTTCTTATGTCAAATACAAATAAAGATTTTAAAGATGTTGCTAAAAAGGAAGTTGCGCAAGCAACTCATGAAGTAAAAGGTGAATTGACTTACGAAGATAAAGTCATTCAAAAAATCATTGGTCTCTCTTTAGAGAAAGTTTCAGGTTTGCTAGCTGTTGATGGTGGCTTCTTCTCTAATTTAGCAGATAAATTGATTAATACTGATAACGTAACGAATGGTGTTAATGTTGAAGTTGGTAAAGAACAAGTGGCTGTTGACTTGAACGTAGTAGTGGAATATCAAAAGAATGTTCCTGCCTTGTACAAGGAAATTAAAGATGTTGTTGTGGCGGAAGTTTCTAAGATGACTGATTTGGAAGTTGTTGAAGTAAATGTCAATGTTGTTGATATTAAAACGAAAGAACAACATGAAGCTGACTCAGTTAGCCTTCAAGATCGAGTGACAGATGTTGCTGAATCAACAGGAGAATTTGCTTCAGAGCAATTCGAAAAAGCAAAATCTGGTCTTAGCGGTGGTTTTTCAGCCGTTCAAGAAAAAGTTGGTGAAGGTGTAGAAGCTGTTAAAGATGCTGCTTCATCAAGTGAAAAAGCTCGCGTACATTAATTAAAAACAAAAAGAAATAAAGGAGGACATAGTTATGTCAACAGAAGAAAAATTCAACCAAGCTAAAGGCGCTGTCAAAGAAGGTGTTGGGAAAGTAATCGGTGACGAAAAACTTGAAAAAGAAGGAGCAGCTGAAAAAGTTGTTTCTAAAGTCAAAGAAGTTGCTGAAGATGCAAAAGATGCAGTTGAAGGCGCTATTGAAGGTGTTAAAAACATGCTTCATAAAGACGACGAGAAATAAGGTTATGCTATATTATATATAGTAGCTGATAGAAATCAACTACAGTCTAAAGGAGACCTCATTTTAGGGTCTCCTTTACTTTTTTATGTTCATTCTTTTTAGTTAAATTTTTCCAAACTTCATAGTGTAAACGCTTGCAATATTTTGGTAGGAGGAGTATAATGTAAGTAAAGATAGGGAAAGGAAAAACTTAATTTCGCATTCGATTTACTTTGCTGATATCTAGTTATTTGTAACAGATAAGTCGTTGCTTTACTGGACTATTGGTTAGATCATTGGGTAGGCCTGCTTAGCCTATCTGATTATGACAGTGGGATAGAAAGTAGAAGCTTTTAGATGGTTTTCAGTCTTCGAGATGTTAACCGATAGTTGCTTTGTGATTAATATTTCTAATGCTAAGATAAAAGAAAATCATTAGCGCTTAAAGGAATTAAAAATTTAATAAATTAAATAATCAACAATCAATTGTTAGTCAGTTCCGAATAGGATAAACTGATTGCTCCCATATCAGCAAGGTGAATCAGACCTCTAGCCGAGTCACGCTAGAGGTCATTTTGATGGATTCAGCGGGTGTTGCTGGAGTCTGCCCTCAGCTAGTGAGGACTAAGAAAGCAGTTTTTAAAAAGCGATGAGGTAGGGATTGAGCGCTTGCTGGGAAAGAAAATTGTCACGCAACTCTTTTGTCTTCCCTTAAGCTGGGTATCTGAAAAGTGATATAATATAGTTAGTAAAACGCAAGGAGAAAAGCAATGAAATCAGCAGTTTATCTCAAGGCTGGTCAAGTTGGACTAGCAGAAATGGATCATCCGCAAATTCTAGATCCAGATGATGCCATTATCCGTATTGTTCGTACCTGTGTCTGCGGCTCTGACCTGTGGAGTTATCGAAATGAGCAGGTGAAGCCTGGGCGCATGAACAGTGGACACGAGGCGATCGGGATTGTCGAGGAAGTCGGTGGTGCAGTAACGACTGTGAAAGCAGGCGATTTTGTCATTGCTCCATTTACTCATGGATGTGGGGACTGTGACGCTTGCCGAGCAGGATATGACGGGACTTGTGACCGGCATATTGGCAATAACTGGTCAGATGGGGTGCAAGCGGAATATATGCGCTTTGAGTATGCTAACTGGGCTTTGGTGAAGATTCCGGGTCAGCCGTCAGATTATTCAGAGGGGATGCTTAAGTCCTTCTTGGCGTTGGCTGATGTCATGCCGACAGGCTACCATGCGGCGCGTGTGGCAGATGTCAAACCAGGCGACAAGGTAGTTGTCATCGGAGATGGCGCTGTTGGACAATGTGCTGTTATCGCGGCTAAGATGCGGGGAGCTTCCCAAATCGTCCTCATGAGCCGTCACGAAGACCGACAAAAGATGGCGCTTGAATCAGGAGCAACAGCAGTGGTTGCTGAGCGTGGAGAAGAAGGCATTGCCAAGGTGCGCGAAATCCTCGGCGGCGGTGCCGACGCTGCGCTCGAATGTGTCGGAACAGAAGCGGCTGTTGACCAAGCGCTTGGAGTCCTTCACAACGGCGGCCGATTAGGCTTTGTTGGTGTTCCCCACTATAATAATCGTGCCCTTGGTTCCACCTTTGCTCAAAACATCACAGTGGCAGGTGGTGCAGCCTCTGTCACAACCTACGATAAGCAAGTCTTGCTGAAAGCAGTCCTTGATGGCGACATCAATCCAGGCCGTGTCTTTACTTCCAGCTATAAACTGGAAGATATTGATCAAGCCTATAAAGATATGGATGAGCGGAAGACCATTAAGGCCTTGATTGTGATTGACTAAGGTTTGTCAAGATTATTATGCTAGGGGATGTTAAAGGCACTCAAAGGAATTTGAAATTCTGAGAGATCAGTAAAACGATTTGCAAGGACTAGGTCAGGATTTACAGTCTTCCACAAATTATAGAAGAAAGAGTGGCTTTTTAGGAAGTCGAAAAGGAGGCGTTGCTAGCGTCTTCTTTTTTTGCTATAGTGGAGCTAGAGAAGAGATTGACTAGGAAGAAATGAGGAATAGCGAGACTTATGAAAAAATTGGAAGAGATTGTGGATTTTGGCCCCTTGCCTTCAGCGGCTCAGCTGGCTTATCATCGAGATGAATTGGCCGCTTTTATCCATTTTGGCATCAATACTTTTTACGAGCAGGAATGGGGAAATGGTCAAGAAGATCCCAAGCGTTTCAATCCGACTAAACTAGATACAGACCAGTGGATCAGGGTTCTGAAAGAAACAGGCTTTAAACGGGTTATTGTCGTGGTCAAGCATCATGATGGCTTTGTTCTTTATCCGAGCCGCTATACAGACTATACGGTGGCTGCCAGTCCGTGGAGAGATGGCAAGGGTGACCTCTTGACTGAGATTTCCCGCTCAGCCAGTCACTATGATATGGATTTGGGGCTCTATCTTTCACCTTGGGATGCCCACAGCCCGCTCTATCACGTAGATACTCAAGAAGCCTACAATGAATATTATCAGCAGCAATTAGAAGAAATCTTGAGCAATCCGCTTTATGGTAATAAAGGAAAATTTATCGAAATCTGGATGGATGGGGCGCGTGGAGAAGGTGCGCAAAAGCTTTCCTATGAGTTTGACGCTTGGTTTGAAACCATTCGTCGCTATCAAAAGGACGCTGTCATTTTTTCAACCGAGGCGACTGAATTGCGTTGGATTGGCAATGAAAGTGGCCGAGCTGGCGATCCCTTGTGGCAGAAGATTCGACCGGAAAAGTTGAGTGAGCAGACACCGTCTGTCTATCTTTGCCATGGCGATCCAGAAGGGACGCACTATTCTGTTGGGGAAGCAGATGTGTCCCTGCGTTCAGGCTGGTTTTATCATGAAAATCAGCAACCCAAGTCCTTGACGGATTTGCTGGATATTTATCTGGCTTCGGTGGGGCGGGGGACACCGCTTCTCCTCAATGTGCCTCCGACCAAGGAGGGCTTGTTGGCGGAAGTTGACGTCCAGCGCCTGCAGGAATTTCATCAGGTTATCTCTAGCCTTTACGATGAAGACTTGGCTGCGGAGGCTGAAGTCACAGGTGGCAGTGAAAGGATAGGCTATCCAGCAAGCAATCTGACGGATGGTCAAAGGGATAGCTTCTGGGCTCCGAATGAAGAGGAAACCTCTTATGTCTTGGAGATTGACCTAGGTCGCAGTTGCACTTTTAATTTGCTAGAAATCAGAGAACCGATTGCCAAAGGGCAACGGGTCGCAGGCTTTATCTTAGAGGTTAAGAAAGAGGATGGCTGGACTGTATTTGCCCGTGGTCAGACGATTGGCTATAAGCGTCTGCTTTTGGGCGAAATGGTTGAGGCTCGTTACTTGCGCTTGATTTTAACGGATTTCCAAGCCTTGCCACTATTGAGTAAGCTGGGCGTGTACAGGACACCAGCGATTATGGAGGAAGAGAAGAGGCCTTCTGGTTTGGTGCTTTCACAAGCAGCGGACACAGTAATTGGGGGGCAATCAAGCCAGATTAGTCTGCGTCGATTAGATGGACTGGAGCAGGCGGAGCAGATTCGACTGGTTACGGAGCCTGGCACAGGAACGCACGGAACGGCTTATGAGGATCAAATCTGGGATGTGACCTTTGCTCCTGGTGAGACGAGAAAAGAGCTGACCTTATCAACCTTGGCTTTTACAGGTCAGCAAGAATTGAATTTTTACCTTTGTGCCAGCCGAGAGGATGGTCGTCAAAGCAGACTCAAGATTGAGGTCAAGGGGAGTTAGAATGAGAAAAGAGAGTGGGACAGAAATCGGTAATTCGTTAGAATTCGATTTCGTCGTCCCA
>CAJPQE010000111.1:0-4601 GCA_905372795.1 Streptococcus cristatus
GGTAAGCGATGGATTGCAGAGTAGCCTTGATAAAGTCTTCCTTGCTGGTTCCGCGGGTCAAGCCAAAGACAGAACCACGGGCATTTTGATCCCAATACGGAGCGCCCAGACCTGTGAAGGCAGGTACGACATAGACTTCGTCATTGTTATGAGAATCTAGGGCATATTTTTCAGATTCTGGTGAATTTTCAACCATCCGAAGACCGTCGCGTAGCCATTGAATAGCACTTCCTGCAATGAAGATAGAACCTTCCAAAGCATAATAAACCTTGCCGTTGATTCCATAGCCAATGGTTGTCAAGAGGTTGTTTTCAGACAGCTGCATCTCTTCACCGGTGTTCATGATGATGAAGGAACCAGTTCCGTAAGTGTTTTTGACCATGCCAGGCTCAAAAGCTAACTGTCCAAAGAGAGCTGCCTGTTGGTCACCAGCCATGCCAGAGATTGGTACTTCTCCACCGTAGAAGTGGAATGGAGCAGTCTTACCATAGATTTCTGAGTTAGAACGAACTTCAGGAAGCATAGTCTTTGGAATGTTGAGGATTTCCAAAATCTCGTCGTCCCATTTAAGGTCCTTGATGTTATAGAGCATGGTACGGGCTGCATTTGAGTAGTCGGTCACGTGAGCTGCGCCGTCAGTCAATTTCCAAACTAGCCAGGTATCGATGGTACCAAAGAGCAATTCCCCCTTTTCAGCTCTTTCTTGCGCTCCCTCTACATGATCCAAAATCCAGCGAACCTTGGTAGCTGAGAAGTAAGCATCGATGATCAAACCAGTCTTTTCATGGAATTTTTCCACATAACCTTGGCTTTTTAGTTGTTCAGCCAGAGGAGCAGTTTGACGTGATTGCCAAACGATAGCATTGTAGATAGGGAGCCCTGTTTTCTTATCCCAGACGACAGTTGTTTCACGCTGGTTGGTGATTCCGATGGCTTCGATTTGACTTGGTTTCACACCACTTTCGATGAAAGCACCCGCGATAACTGACTGAACAGAGTTCCAAATTTCATTGGCATTATGCTCAACCCATCCAGCTTGAGGGAAAATCTGAGTAAATTCTTTTTGACTGGAGCTAACTTTTTCTCCCTTTTTATTAAAGATGATGGCGCGGGAACTAGTAGTTCCTTGGTCAATGGCCATGATGTATTTTTCTTGTGACATGTACTGTCCTCCTGGTTAAAGTCTTGAGGAGATTTCCTCTTTACAGTAACTAGTATATAAAATAAAGCGCTTTCTTGTTCATCAATTTTTTTAAAATTTTAAAAAATTTTGAGGAGATTGTGTAAAAATCACAAAAAACCTAGATTTCTCTAGGTTTCTTAATGAAATATCATGTGACGGATTTGAGTCAAATCTTCCAAATCCAAGTCATTTTTTAAATAATAAACAGGAACCTGCGGAGTCTGATGAATGGGATTATTGGTGATGATAAGATCATAGTTTTTAGCTGGGTCGTAGGCTTCAATGCTAATAAAGCGATTGTACTCTAAATACCGCCTTAAAATAGCAGTCATTCTAGAAACAACGATAAAGCTATCCGTCAAGTCCATACCTATCTTGATGACTTGGCCATCGTTTTCGGCAATGTACTCCATCAGCTGGAGCCATTCCCACAAAACCTTTTTATCCAGAGAAGTTCCCTGCTGAAAAATAGGCAGCTTTCTAAAAATAGTGTCCGCTACTTGTCGGTAATCGTCTTCGCTCCATAAGTAAGGATGGCGCAATTCCAAGTCATGCTTGTATTTGTCTTGCAATAGGTAGCCTCGGAAAAGAAAGACGCGGGCGCAAAGCTGGCTGAGTTCGTAGGTCACTTGGTCTTCAATGTAGTCACCTAGCAAGTCCTGAGATTTCATCTCTTGAATCAGTTGCGTAATCAGGCTGGCAATTTCACCGCCAAAGCCCAGAATATACTCCATGGTGTGCAGGGGCAGAATCCGATGGGAAAGCAGAAATGAAAAGAGAATCAACATTTCGCCATCTTCCTGACTCAGGGTGATGTGCTGTCCGGCAAAGAAATCATTTGTCCGGCGATGCAAGCGCTGGTAAAAGATATTTTCAAAATAGCCCTGCATCTTCTGCTCAATATTCTGGAATTGGCAGGCATTGACTCTTAGGCGCTGTTGGGTAATATGCGCCCAAAGAGCCAAGTCCAATCGCTGTCCTTGCGAGAGCTGGGCTCCGCAGAGTTCTTCTAAGACGGCAACTTCCTGCCTTCTTTCCGATTTTTGAAGTTCTCTTTCCCAATCTTGACTGGACCAAACCTTGCGAAAGAGGCAGAAATAAAAATAGCGGATCTGGTGCTCCGGTCCTCTCAAGCGGCCATTTTGGATAGAGAGCTCAAACTCTGATAAAATCTGATTTAGACCAGCTATATGGCGGCCGAGGGTTGCTTCACTGATCATCAGTTCCTGAGCCAACTGATGGGCTAAAAACTGCTGATGATAGAGCAAGTAGTTTAAAATCTGGTATTTGACAGCATTGCCCAAAAAGAGCCTGCGAATATCGCGACCTTTGGTATCCGGTCCGATAGACAGACTGAGTGTTTCGTCTTGAAGCTGGATGGATAAGGCTGCATGATTGTCCACAGTCTTGTCGTTAATCAGGCTAATATACTTGGTCAAGGTTGCTTTCGAAAAGCCAGTTTCTGACATGACGGCCTTCAAACTGGATGTAGAATGCTGCTGTAAATAAGACAGGACAATAAACTGCCCCGCTTCACTCTTTTCCATTAAGTCTGCTAGATACATCCGAGAACCCTTTCAGTTTGCTAATCTTAGCTTAACACAAAAAGAAAAAAAGACGAAGCAATCTGCTTCATCTGCTACATCCATCTATGACTAAACAAAAAGGAAACCTGACCAGCGGGATGATTTCCCCAGCCGTCTCAGACTTCCTTTGTATCATCAGGCTTGGTTCACCCTTTTAAGTACGATATTTACATATTCTTTGCAAAATTCAAACGGAACCCAACCTTTTGACCTAATTGAATCAGTTCAGTCAAAGTCTCCCTGCGACAGACAAACATGACATAGCTGTCGCTATCAATGTCCATTGCTCCGAGGCAGCAGCCTGCTTCCTCCCATTTTTCATCCAAGACCTTGCACCATGATGAAATGTCTCCATCTTCATCTAGCCACTCATCTTGCAGTGGGAGATTCTTTTGATCTGCCAATTCTTTCATGAAATAGGTGAAGTCTTCTAACTCAGCCTTCCAATCCAGCTCAATAGCATTACCACTCTCAATTAACTCATCCGCAATCCCGATCCAAACGATGGTATCTTCTGACTCATCGTCCTCTATCCCACGATCGTCATAGCGATCGATATTTTCATCAAAGTAGTCCCACGGTGAGGCAAGACAAGTTTCTATAGCAGAACGGACAGAGCTGTCCTCCGTAAGCAGTTCAACCATGCGGGTAAAAATTTCTTTGTTCAGTTCATTTGTCATAACTGACTCCTTTCTTGTCCATAAGGACATATTTTTAACGTTATTGAAAAAATTTTTATCTACAATCCCGACTAAAACCTAGTCATAGGACTGATGATTTAGGCAATTATCACTTGTTCGTTTAAGAAGGTTTCATCATCCATAGTGTTCAGAACCTTCAATATTTCGGTATTGGAGTTCTAAATCCGAAATTAATTTTTCGCCATATTCCAATAATTTAGCTTTAGTGAAAGCGTTTATATTCTTGTCAGAGAAAGGGAGCCTTTCCTTCAAATCAATTCGACAACTTCCAATAAGACTCCCTTGGATATAGGCTGTATAGTCATTTCTAGCAGACGCCCAGCCCATTAGTTGAAAGTCCATTTCAAAGCGAATGAACAATTCCCTACCATTCTGCTGCGAGTCTACAATAGTAAGGCCTTCGCTATCATGGATTTCGGATGAATCAACCATATCTAGCTTTTCTCTATTAAGATAGGGCAAATTCTCAGATAAGGCTTTGAATACGGACAATTCCTCTACTTTATGAGCAATAAATTCCCATAAAATAATGTCTAAATCTTTTATTCGTAAGTACTGCTCTTTAATCATGATGCCTCTTAGTCCTTGCTAATAAGATGATGACACCTAGTAAAATAAGAATTCCAATTACAAAAATAACTATTTCTAATTCTTTTAAGCCTTCAATATAGGGTATGATATAGATACTTGATTCCACAAGTAGAAAACCGATAAGAGTAAGGGCAATCGAAAAATATGTCTGTTTTTTATCCATTTTTATGGCCTTCCCTTAACTAGAGTTTACATAAAACTTAACTGGCTAAAAATTCTATTTCCCCTCTACCCACTTATCATTGTCCATGATAAAAGGTTTGGCCAGTCCTTCCCCTGTGTAGTCCTTATATTTGGTCTGCAAGTATTTGTAGACATCTTCCTTGGTCGCAAACTTGATTGCCTGATAAGGCTCTTCAAAGGTCAGCTTTTCGATAAATAAATATCCGTCTTTATCTGGAACCAAGACACCAACATGCCCTACAAAGAGAGAGTCGCCGTCAAGATTGTCGTGGACAATGACTGAAAGCATCCTTGCTTTTTCACTAAACTTGAACTGCTTGAAGTATTCCTCCATCTTCTTAGCATGGACTTTTACAT
>CAJPQE010000112.1:0-4494 GCA_905372795.1 Streptococcus cristatus
GAGCGGATAGAACCTTGACGAGCACGTCCAGTTCCTTTTTGACGCCATGGTTTGCGTCCGCCGCCTGATACTGCAGAACGGTTTTTAACAGCGTGAGTTCCTTGACGGAGGCTAGCGCGTTGGCTGATGATCACGTCGAAGACAACTGATTCATTTGGTTCGATACCAAAGATTGCGTCGTTAAGAACTACTTCACCAGCTTCTTTACCAGTTTGGTCAAATAATTTTACGTTTGCCATTGTGACTGATTTCCCCTTTCTTTATTATTTACCAGCTTTAACTGCTGATTTGATAGTGATAAGAGATTTCTTAGCACCAGGTACGTTTCCTTTGATCAAGATAACGTTTTTCTCTGGAACAACTTGTACGATTTCAAGATTTTGAATCGTTACACGGTTGCCACCCATACGTCCAGCCAAGTGTTTGTTTTTGAAAACACGGTTTGGCGCAACTGGTCCCATTGAACCAGGACGACGGTGGTAACGTGAACCGTGAGCCATTGGACCACGAGATTGGCCGTGGCGTTTGATTACACCTTGGAAACCTTTACCTTTTGAAGTTCCTGTTACATCAACAACATCACCAGCTTCGAAAGTGTCAACTGTGATTTCCGCACCAACTTCCAAGCCTTCAATGTTTTTGAATTCACGAATGAAGCGCTTAGGAGCCGTGTTAGCTTTCGCTACATGTCCTTTAGCAGGTTTGTTGCTCAATACATCACGAAGGTCATCAAAACCAACTTGAACTGCGTTGTAACCGTCTGTTTCAACTGTTTTCACTTGAAGAACAACGTTTGGAGTTGCTTCAACAACAGTTACAGGGATTAATTCGCCAGCTTCAGTGAAGATTTGAGTCATTCCCACTTTTTTCCCTAAGATTCCTTTTGTCATGAGAAAATGTTTCCTTTTCTATAATTTTTTTCAAAAAGTTTTTAACGAGCGTTTTTCATGCTCAAGATACCAAGCTTTAGATTAAAGTTTGATTTCTACGTTCACACCACTTGGAAGGTCCAACTTCATCAAAGCGTCAACTGTTTTTTGAGTTGGGTTGATGATGTCGATCAAGCGTTTGTGAGTACGCATTTCAAATTGTTCGCGAGAATCTTTGTATTTGTGAGTCGCACGAATGATTGTGTAGAGGCTACGTTCAGTTGGAAGTGGGATTGGTCCCGCAACTTCAGCACCTGTACGTGCAGCAGTTTCTACGATTTTTGCAGCCGCTGTGTCAAGTGTACGATGTTCGTAAGCTTTCAAACGGATGCGGATTTTTTTGTTTGCCATCTTTTTCTCCTTTTTTCGTCTATTTAAGATAATAGGCTAGCTCCACAAGAAAACCGACAGGCGATTGCGTGGCAATGCAACCGAGCGTGTCGCAACCTCTTGCATCAAAGCTACACGCTGTTTTTTACAGCACCATAGTATCTTAACACAAAGAACCAAGCATTGCAAGGGATTTGAGTGAGTTTTTTAAAGATTTTTAGGATAATTTTTTATGAAAGTGTTTTCTAAGTGACTTATAAGTCTTGTAATCATTTATATAGAAGAAAACTTAGATTATTCTACCTATTCGTTTGAGTTTTTGCTCAAAAAATAAAAATGCTCACTGACGCACATCAGTGAGATTAAGAATGAAAAATTTGCTTTTAGCTACTTTATTTTATAACAACGGGTTGTCCTTTTCGATGCGAAAGCTATTGCCAGTCTGGCATATGACAAGGTCTGCAGCTGCTAGATAGGGCTGATAAAAGTGCTGATATTGCTCTCTCCGATCTAAATGCGTCTGCTCTATCCACTCCGGTCTACGTTCTCGCACAGCCACATCCCGCGCCAAGCGGCGTTCTAACTCGGTTTGATCATCCGTGTAAAAGCAAATCGATAAATCAAACAAGCTTTTAGACAAAAAAGCTGCTGACATGCCTTCTACTATTAAAATCGGCTTTCGAGCTGACAAACGCAAACTCGGTGACCAAACTTTTCCAATGGTCAGAATATCCAGACCAGACTGCAAAGCACAAATATCACGCTCCAGACTACTCAGTTCATGAACGGCTGGGATACAAGCCGTTACTTTTTGATGAGGAAAATCCTTAGAGCTAAGCAAATCTCTATACTCCCCAGTAATTACATAAGAATCTGTTTCCAAAAGATTGGTTCCTTCCTCACCCAAGGCTAGCTGGAGTTTTCGAGCAAAGGTTGACTTACCCGAAGCACCATGACCGTAAATACGCAGAGTGTGCTTTTGACCATCCGACAGATAGTCTACCAAGCTTTCCAACAGTTTTCCTTCATCAGACATACTTCTTCCCTTCAATGAAGACTCTTAGAAATTTCTCTTGGAGCGGTTGTAGCCGTAGCGCTCGACAAAATCTTCGCGGAATTCTAGCAGATTGTCATCCATAATGGCTTGACGAACCTTCTTCATAAGATTTACCAAGAAATAGAGGTTGTGATAGCTGGTCAAGCGGAGTCCAAAGGTTTCATCAGCCTTGAGCAAGTGGCGGATATAGGCCCGCGTGTAGTTTGTACAAGTGTAGCAGTCACAGGCGTGATCCAGCGGCGTGAAATCTTCCTCAAATTGGGCATTTTTGACAACCAGACGTCCCTCGCTGGTCATACAGGTACCATTTCGGGCAATCCGAGTCGGCAGAACACAGTCAAACATGTCGACCCCGCGGATAACACCGTCAATCAAGCTATCTGGCGCTCCAACTCCCATGAGATAGCGAGGCTTGTTTTCAGGCAGCAAGGGCGTTGTGAAGTCCAGCACCGAATTCATTTCCTCATGAGACTCACCAACAGCCAGTCCTCCAATAGAGTAGCCTGGGAAATCCATGCTGACCAAATCTTGAGCAGACTGACGGCGCAAATCTTCAAACCCCGCACCCTGAACAATCCCAAAGAGACCTTGATCGTGTGGACGAGTGTGAGCCTTGAGTCCACGCTCTGCCCAACGGCTAGTCCGCTCGATAGACTTCTTGACATAGTCATAAGGCTGGTAGAACTGCGGGCATTCATCAAAGGACATCATGATGTCGCTACCTAGGTTGTTCTGGATGGAGATAGCCTTTTCTGGCGAAAGGAACATCTTAGAACCATTGAGGTGGTTCTTGAAAGTTACTCCTTCTTCTGTAATATTGCGGCTATCAGCTAGAGAATAGACCTGAAAACCACCACTATCGGTCAGAATAGGTTGGTCCCAGTTCATGAACTTGTGCAGGCCACCTGCACGGGCAATCAGCTCATCTCCCGGCCGCAACCAGAGGTGGTAGGTATTGGCCAAGATGATACCCGAACCCATTTGCTTGAGCTCTTCTGGTGACTGGGTCTTGACCGTAGCCTGAGTGCCGACCGGCATAAACATAGGCGTTGGGAAGGTTCCGTGGGGAGTGATAATCTCCCCCAAACGAGCACCTGTGTGCTTTTCTTTTTTGATCAAACGATACTGAATCGGTGAATCTGACATGTTTCCTCCTGCTGGGAAAGACAGTCCCAGCTATTTTCTTCTATAAAATAAGCGACAGGCGCTCATAAGATACCGTATGATTTTACCAAAAAAAGTCTTGTCTGTCACGATATGTGGTATAATAAAAATCATGAAATGGAGGTCTGTATGAATTTAAGCGAAATCCGTGCACAAGCACGAACCATTCGAAATCAAACCAACGGCATTTTCTCGCTCTTTGCCATTCCAACTCTGGTAACCATTTTATCTACCTATCTGTCTCCCAACCGTCATCTGGAGGAGATTGTTCCCCAGTTGGAGATCAATCAGGCCTTTGTTGTAATTTTTGGTCGTCAAATTTTTCCACAAATCGTAGAATTTATCATCGCCCTGCTCTTTTTATCTGCTAGCTTCAGCATGATGGAAGTCGTCCGGAAAAAACGCGATGCGGTTGGCTTTACAGATATTGGCCGAATCTTTTCTGCCGAGCTTTTCTCACCGATTTTTATCACACAGTTGACTAAGAGCATCCTCCTCTTGCTGTGGAATTCTATCAGCCTTGTCGGTTCATTTTTCCTTGTTTTCAGCAGTTACAAGGTGCTAGCTATTTATGGAAAAATATCCGATGTGTCCCAATTGACAGCTGCTAGTCCTGAGGTGGAGCAAATCGTCAGCTATGCACCCATGATGTTTCTCGGCACTCTCATTGTCTTGGCTGGTACGGCAGTCTTCCTGATGGCCAACTACGCTTACTCTCAGACCGACTTCATCCTTTATGATCAGCTGAGCACTGGCACCTACCAAGGTCCTTGGCAAGTTCTTGTGCAAAGTAGACGCATGATGAAAGGCTATAAGTGGAAACGTTTCTTGCTGGATTTGAGCTTTATCGGCTGGTATATCCTGATTGGTATCACACTGGGAATCGCTGGAGTTGTGGCCTATCCTTACATCACAACAGCTCGGGTGCTCTTTTATGAAAATTTAAAAACACTAAGTAAGTAAAATGAGAGTGGGACAGAAATCGGTAATTCGTTAGAATTCGATTTCGTCGTC
>CAJPQE010000113.1:0-4460 GCA_905372795.1 Streptococcus cristatus
ACCACCATCATGCAGATGAAGATGTTTCTGACACGGCTGGGCTTCCAGTCCAAGATGATTGTCAATGGAGATATCAGTCAGATCGACCTGCCTCGCAATGTCAAGTCCGGCCTCATTGATGCTCAGGAGAAATTGAAAAACATCTCCCAGATTGATTTTGTGCATTTCTCAGCTAAGGATGTGGTTCGCCATCCAGTAGTGGCGCAGATTATCCGTGCCTATGAGCCGCCAGCTCCTAAGAAAGAGGATCGTGAAGTAGCTGAGGACGAAAGCGCGAGCTGATGATAAATGATAAAAAACGACTAACTTGATGAACATGTTAGTCGTTTTCTAGTGTCTGCAAATTATTTGGTTAAACCGTAGTTGTAGTCATCATCTTGCATGGCTTCAACTTCACCAAGAAGGTAACCATTTCCGACCTGAGAGAAGAAGTCGTGGTTAGATGTTCCTGTTGAGATCCCGTTCATGACGATTGGGTTGACATCGTCCGCTGAATCTGGGAAAAGTGGATCTTGTCCCAAGTTCATGAGGGCCTTGTTGGCATTGTAACGAAGGAAGGTTTTCACTTCTTCAGTCCAGCCAACACCGTCATAGAGGCTTTCTGTATAGCCTTCTTCGTTTTCGTAGAGGGTGTAGAGCAGGTCGTACATCCATTCTTTGAGTTTCTCTTGCTCTTCTTCAGGCAATTCATTGAAACCAAGTTGGAATTTGTAACCAATGTAAGTCCCGTGGACAGACTCATCACGGATGATTAGTTTGATGATTTCCGCAACGTTGGCTAGTTTGTTGTTACCGAGATAGTAGAGGGGCGTAAAGAAACCAGAGTAGAAGAGGAAGGTTTCAAGGAAAACGCTGGCAATCTTCTTTTCAAGGGGGCTACCATTGAGGTAGATTTCGTTGATAATTTCAGCTTTTCTCTGTAGGTATGGGTTTGTGTTAGTCCATTCAAAGATTTCTTCGATTTCAGCCTTGGTATTCAAGGTAGAAAAGATAGAAGAGTAAGACTTGGCGTGAACAGACTCCATAAATTGAATGTTGTTGAAGACAGCTTCTTCGTGGGCAGTACGGACGTCCTTACGTAGAGCATCCACACCAGATTCAGATTGGAGGGTATCCAGCAATGTCAATCCTCCGAAGACCTTGCCGACCAAGTCTTTTTCCTTGTGGGACAATTTTCTCCAGTCGTCGAGGTCATTAGACAAGGGTATCCGTGTATCGAGCCAGAATTGCTCAGTCAGCTTTTCCCAAGTTGATTTGTCGATGACATCTTCGATAGCATTCCAGTTTATGGCTTTATAGTATGTTTCCATGATAATCTCGCTTTAAACTTCTAATACTTGCTTATGTCGCCAATGGAATGATTTCCTTGGCGACATTGCGATAAGTGTTTTTTATACTTTATTTTGTTGAATTTAAATGGTGTAATTGTAAATTGTTACTTACTAGATCACACAGCTTTCACATTGGTTAGCGCCTACTTCGCCGCCATCGTCAGTAAAGGTGCGGACGTAGTAGATGGACTTGATTCCCTTGTTGAAGGCGTAGTTACGCAGGATAGAAAGGTCGCGGGTTGTTTGCTTGCTTTCTTTTTTCCACTCGTAGAGGCCTTTAGGAATATCGCTGCGCATGAAGAGAGTCAGTGAAAGCCCTTGGTCCACGTGCTCAGTTGCAGCGGCGTAAACATCAATTACCTTACGCATGTCCATGTCATAGGCAGAGGTATAGTAAGGAATGGTCTCAGTTGACAAACCTGCCGCAGGATAGTAAATCTTACCGATTTTCTTTTCTTGACGTTCTTCGATCCGTTGAGTAATTGGATGGATTGAAGCAGAAACATCGTTGATGTAGCTGATAGAGCCATTTGGTGCAACGGCTAAGCGATTTTGATGGTAGAGACCGTCAGCCTTGACCTTGTCGCGCAACTCTGCCCAGTCAGCAGCGGTTGGGATAAAGATATCTTTGAAAAGTTCTTTGACACGGTCAGACTTAGGTACAAATTCACCCGTCAGGTATTTGTCAAAGTAAGTGCCGTTAGCATAGTCAGATTTTTCAAAGTTGTGGAAGGTCACGCCACGCTCACGAGCGATATTGTTAGACTCAACTAAAGTCCAGTAGTTCATGAGCATAAAGTAGATGCTGGTGAACTCGACAGCTTCCGCTGATCCATAATCGATCAACTGCTGAGCCAAATAGCTGTGCAGTCCCATAGCTCCCAGACCAAAGGTATGGGCTAAACTGTTACCGTGGTCAATTGAAGGAACAGCCGTAATGTGTGAGCTGTCTGTGACAAAGGTCAAAGCGCGTGTCATAGTTCGGATGGATTTTCCGAAGTCTGGCGAAGTCATCATGTTGACAACGTTGGTAGAGCCTAAGTTACATGACACATCTGTTCCCAGGTGAAGATACTCTTGCGCATCATTCAAGAGACTAGGCTTTTGTACTTGCAGGATTTCAGAGCAAAGGTTACTCATGATGATTTTACCGTCAATTGGATTTGAACGGTTAGCTGTATCGATATTTACGACATAAGGATAGCCGGATTCTTGTTGGAGTTTAGAAATTTCTGTTTCCAAATCACGGGCCTTGATCTTAGTCTTGGTGATCTTAGGATTGGCAACTAGCTCATCGTATTTCTCTGTGATATCGATATAGGCAAATGGTACACCGTATTCACGTTCGATTGAGTAAGGGCTGAAGAGATACATATCTTCGTTCTTACGCGCTAATTCGTAGAATTTATCTGGAATGACAACACCGAGTGAGAGGGTTTTAACCCGAACTTTTTCGTCAGCATTTTCTTTTTTGGTAGAAAGGAAAGCGATGATATCTGGGTGGAAGACATTGAGGTAAACAACCCCAGCTCCCTGACGTTGGCCTAGCTGGTTAGAATAGGAGAAGCTGTCCTCAAAGAGTTTCATGACTGGCACAACGCCAGATGCAGCACCTTCATAACCCTTGATAGGAGCCCCAGCTTCCCGCAGATTGCTGAGGGAAATGCCGACCCCGCCTCCGATACGAGACAATTGCAGAGCAGAGTTGATGGAGCGGCCGATTGAGTTCATATCATCTGTTACTTGGATGAGGAAGCAGGAAACCAATTCACCGCGACGAGCCCGGCCAGCATTGAGGAAGCTTGGTGTAGCTGGTTGATAGCGCTGGTGGATGATTTCATTTGCAATATCCTTGGCAATGGCTTCATCTCCGTTGGCAAAGTAGAGGGCATTAAAGAGCACCCGATCTTCCATGCTTTCCAGATAGTATTCACCATCATTTGTCTTCAGTGCATACTGGTTATAGAATTTATAGGCAGCCATGAAAGATTTGAACTTGAAATCTTGAGCATGGATAAAAGCAGACAACTCTTCAATATATTCAGGAGAATAGAGTTGGATAAATTCTTTTTCCAAGTAGTTTTCTTCGATTAAATATTGAATTTTTTCAGTAATAGAAGCAAACTTCATCGTGTTTGGTTCAACATTTTCTTTAAAGAAGGCTTCCAAGGCTTCTTTGTCTTTGTGAAGCATGATTTGCCCATTGACTGGACGGTTGATTTCGTTATTTAGACGGAAGTAAGTCACATCTTCTAAGTGTTTGAGTCCCATAATTTTCCTTTTTCTAAAATGTCTTTTGCTTTTACAAAATAAACGGCTCCTACGAATGATAGGAGCGGCAACAAAGCTCTAAATACTGGTGAGATTATGATAATTTTTTAAGTTTACCAGGCTGGAAACCAGAAAATGCTTCAGTTGGCGTTTGAATAACAGGCGCTGCATTGAAACCGAGGCTTTTAACATGGTCGATGTATTCTGGTTGCTCATCAAGGTTGATTTCGCGATATTCCACATTGTTGGTATCAAGAAAACGCTTGGTCATCTTGCATTGAACACAATCGTTTTTAGAGTAAATAGTTACCATTAGATGATTCCTCTATACTTTCATTTTCTTAAATTTAAATCTGAAACTAGTATATCTAAAAGCGAATTCGATGTCAACAGTTTTGAACTAAATATTGTATGATATTTTCTTATAGCAACTATTGAGATACAATATATAGTGTATAAAACATCGAAACAAAGAGAAATAACCACAAGGAGTCACAGCGCTTACTGTACTTTAAGCGAAGCTAGACCAAGAAGAATTCATTATAAGGAAGAAAGCCTTAAAACTATTTAGGAAAGAGAGGGAGTTGATGATTGAATCTACTATTTTAAAACAGAATTCATTTTCAAAGTCTAACGAAATATTTTGTAAGCGGGCTATAAAATTCTTGAAAAAGATTTCAAAAAGTGATATAATACCAACTTGTAAGGGTTATCACTTTAACTCAAAAAGAATTATTTTAAAGGAGAGTCTAACTATGGCTTCTAAAGATTTCCACATTGTGGCAGAAACAGGTATTCACGCGCGTCCAGCAACATTGTTGGTACAAACAGCTAGCAAATTTGCTTCAGATATCACTC
>CAJPQE010000114.1:0-4427 GCA_905372795.1 Streptococcus cristatus
GGGACGACGAAATCGAATTCTAACGAATTACCGATTTCTGTCCCACTCTCTTTTTCATTTCAGCTTATCCTAGGTCTAACCTGCCTAAATATGACATGCTATGGCAAGTATTGTATAATAGGAAGAGGAGAAGGAGTAGGCATGCAGAATAATCGACTATTTCGGATATTGTACTATATTTTGGAGAGAGGGAAAGTGACTGCAACGGAGCTAGCCGAGAAATTCGAAGTTTCGGTTCGGACCATTTATCGAGATGTGGACTCTCTTAGCAGCGCTGGGATTCCGATTTATACCACGCAAGGAAAGGGTGGCGGTATAGAAATCGCAGAGGATTTTGTCTTGCGGAAGTCCTTGCTGACAGTGGAGGAGAAAGAGCAGATCATGGCGGCCCTGCAAGGTCTGGAGAGCACCAGTCAGCTTTACCAGAGTGACCTACTTACAAAGCTTTCGGCGCTATTTCAAGTCAGAAATCCCAACTGGATCGAAATCGATTTTAACCACTGGCAAAACGATAAAGCATATGAAGATACCTTTCATCAACTAAAAACTGCAATTCTAGGCAAGCACCTTGTTTCTTTTTCTTACTTTGCTAGTGATGGTCACGAGACAAGCCGTCGTGTCAAGCCTGTACGCTTGTTCTTTAAAAGTCAGAATTGGTATCTTTATGCTTTTTGCCTCTTGCGACAGGAATTCAGGTATTTTAAGCTATCTCGGATGAAAAATTTGGAGCGGCTGGAGGAGAGGTTTGAGGACAGCTTTGAAGATGTCGTCTTGGAAAAGGAACTGACCTATGAAAATACCATTAAACTGACAGTCAAGTTTGATCGCAAAGTAGCCTTCAGGGTTTATGATGAACTAAGCGGAGACATTCGGACAGACGCCGAAGGAAATTTATATACAGAAATCGAAATTCCCAACGATCACCGTTTGTACAGTTATATCCTGTCCTTTGGAGACGCTGTGGAGGTCTTAGATCCGCCCGAAATCCGATTGAAAATGAATGAAATGCTTTCTAGGCTGGTAGAAAAATATAAAACTTGACATAGGGTGTCAGGTATCTTCTTGTATACTAATAGATAAGAAGAGAAAAGGAGGCAGCAAGATGAAATATGAATGGAGAAAGAGTGAGAAAGGCTTTTATGGAGCCAAGCAAAAGCCAGAGCTGGTAGAGGTGCCAAGTCAACAGTTCATTGTGATCGAAGGAGCGGGCGATCCCAATGAAGCGGATTTCTCCGAGCGGGTATCTGCCCTTTATTCACTGGCCTATCCCATAAAAATGCTCTTTAAATCCATGATGAAAGATGAGGCGGAGGACAAGGTGAAGGATTTCACAGTTTATCCTTTGGAGGGTATATGGGAAAAAGCTGCTGTGGAAGGCTTCGATAAAAGTCAGCTTCGCTATCAGCTCATGATTCAGCAGCCTAATGTCATCGATCAGGATATATTTGCGGCAGCCCTTGAGAATGTCCGCAAGAAAAAGCCTCATCCTCTCTATGAAGACATTTGTTTGCAGAGATTGCCAGAGGAGCGGGCCATTCAGGTTTTACACGTAGGAAGTTATGACAGTGAGCCGGCCTCTTTTGAGAAAATGGACGAGCTAGCAATCAGCTTGGGACTCGAAAGATGCGACCAAGTTCACAGAGAGATTTACTTGAGCAACAAAAATAGGACACCAGAAGAAAAGTTGAAAACCATCTTAAGGTATTCCGTCAGATAGGAGGAATTTGTCATGCCAAGACCTACAACAAAAAACGATTTACTGGCTGTTGCTACAGAAAATTTTGAAAAACTCAATCTGCTCATTTCGAACATGACAGCAGAAGAGTTGGCGAGGCCCTTTGATTTTTCAAAGGATGAGAAAAAGAAAGAAGCTCACTGGAAGCGCGACCGGAACCTGAGGGATGTCTTAATCCATCTTTATGAATGGCACCAACTGCTACTTAACTGGGTGCAGGCCAATCAAAGGGGAGAAGAGAAGACTTTTCTGCCAGCTCCCTACAATTGGAGAACGTATGGTGAGATGAATGCCGCATTTTGGGAAAAGCACCAGCAGACCTCTCTTGAGGAGGCAAGTTCTTTGCTGGCTAGTTCGCATAGAGCTGTCCTGGACCTAGCCGCAACCTTGAGCAATGAAGAATTGTTTTCCAAGGGAGTTTATAGATGGACGGGCGGAACGACCTTGGGTTCTTATTTTGTCAGCGCTACATCCAGCCATTATGATTGGGCTATGAAAAAGCTTAAAGCTCATCAAAAGAATTGTAAAATGAATCCTATCTAATAAAGTTTTCTAGGACTTGAGACTGATTTTTAGCACTCTTGCAAAAAGAGTGCTAATTTTTTGGTTTTTTGTCTTGACATTCATTTTTAAGAGTGTATAATAGAATCATAACTTAGCACTCGATGCATTAGAGTGCTAAATATAAAAAATAAAATCTCGCCAGTGGCTGGAAATTTTCTAAAGAGAGGTGAGGTCCTTGGTAACAGAACGCCAAAATGAGATTTTAAATCTAATTATTGATATCTTTACCAAGACGCATGAGCCTGTCGGTTCTAAAGCCTTGCAAGAGTCTATCCAGTCCTCTAGTGCTACCATTCGAAATGATATGGCAGCCTTGGAAAAGGAAGGGCTGCTAGAAAAGGCTCATACATCAAGTGGCCGCAAGCCCAGTGTCGCTGGTTTCCAGTATTTTGTCCGTCATTCCTTGACCTTTGATCAGCTGGCGGAAAATGAGCTCTACGAGGTCGTCAAAGCTTTCGATCAAGAGTTTTTCAAGCTGGAGGATATCCTGCAGCGGGCAGCGGACGTCTTGGCAGAGTTGAGTGATTGCACGGTTGTAGCTCTTGACGTCGAGCCTAGTCGGCAACGGCTGACGGCTTTTGATATCGTTGTTATTAGCCAGCACGCAGCCTTAGCTGTCTTTACTCTGGATGAGTCCAATACCCTGACCAGTCAGTTCATGATTCCTAGGAATTTTCTCCAGGATGACCTACTGCGCTTGAGGGATATGATTCAGGAGCGCTTTTTGGGACAGACGGTTTTAGATATCCACTACAAGATTCGGACGGAGATTCCGCAGATTATCCAGCGTTACTTTACGACGACGGACAATGTTCTCGATCTCTTTGAGCATATTTTTGCTCAGATGTTTTCGGAAAAAGTAGCTGTAGCTGGTAAGGTTCAGTTGCTACGTTTTGCGGATCTTGAGGCTTATCAGTTCTTTGATGATCGTCAGAAGGTGGCTTTTGAAATCCGTGATAGTCTAGCTGAAGATCAGATGCAAAATGTCCGTGTCGCAGCTAGTCAAGAGGACTGCCTGGCCAATCTAACCTTGATTTCCAGCAAGTTTTTAATTCCCTATCGAGGATTTGGTATGCTGGCGGTGGTCGGTCCAGTCAATCTGGATTACCAAAAGGTGGTCAGTCAGCTCAATGTTGTCAATCGAGTCTTGACGATGAAACTCACAGATTTCTACCGATATCTGAGTAGCAATCATTATGAGGTGAGTTGAACATGAAATTACATAAATTCCTAAAAAGGAGGCGAAAAATGTCTGAGGAAATAAAAAACGAAGAAGTAAAAGAAGAGGAAGTGGTAGAAGCTACTGAAGAAGCTGTAGAGACTGCAGAAGAAAAGGTAGAAACCGCTAAAGAAGCGGATGAAACTACTCCTGAAAAATCAGAACTAGAACTAGCCAATGAGCGTGCAGAAGACTTTGAAAATAAATACCTTCGCGCTCATGCAGAAATGCAAAACATCCAACGTCGTGCCAATGAAGAACGTCAACTCTTGCAACGCTATCGTAGCCAAGATTTGGCAAAAGCGATTCTCCCTTCTTTGGACAACCTTGAGCGTGCGCTTGCCGTTGAAGGCTTGACAGACGATGTCAAAAAAGGCTTGGAAATGGTACAAGAAAGCTTAATTCATGCCCTTAAAGAAGAAGGTATCGAAGAAATCGCAGCGGACGGAGCATTTGACCATAACTACCATATGGCTATCCAAACTCTCCCAGCAGACGACGAACATCCAGCAGATACCATTGCCCAAGTCTTCCAAAAAGGCTACAAACTCCATGACCGCATTCTAAGACCAGCAATGGTGGTTGTTTATAATTAGGCGGTAAGTCAGAAATCTGTGATTTCGTTGACGCACCCCCGCAAGGGTGATTAGGCTGGTCACGAGCGTTTGCGAAGTGAACTGCCAATCAGCTACTGCGTAAACCTTGTCCGAAATGACACTAAACTATGAAAGAAAGATAAAATGTGTTCAGCTTTGCAATAGTGAGCGAAGCGAACAAAAGGCGATACTCTTCGCCGTGGCGCTAATTGCGCAAACTTTGAGACTTAGGCTCAAAGTTTAGTCAAAGAGATTGACGAAGTCAAGCTCTGACGGCGCCGCCACCTAAGAAGAGTATTAAAAAGAAAAACAG
>CAJPQE010000115.1:0-4425 GCA_905372795.1 Streptococcus cristatus
GATAAATACAGCATTGGGTCTCTTGGCAGGCAAGTCCTCCCATTTTGTTCTCAGCAAATTGGGACGCGGCTCGACTCTGCCAGGGAAAGTTGCCCTCACATTTGACAAAAACATTCTGCAAAACTTGGCCAAAAACTACGAAGTTGTGGTTATTACTGGAACCAACGGAAAAACTCTGACTACAGCTTTGACAGTGGGCATTCTCAAGGAAGCTTTTGGCGAAGTGGTAACCAATCCCAGCGGCGCCAATATGATTACGGGGATTACGACAACCTTTCTGACAGCTAAAAAAGGCAAATCTGGCAAAAATATCGCTGTGCTGGAAATCGATGAAGCCAGCCTGTCTCGGATTTGTGATTATATCAAGCCTAGCCTCTTCGTCTTTACCAACATTTTCCGTGACCAAATGGACCGCTATGGTGAGATCTACACGACCTACCAGATGATCTTGGATGCTGCAGCTAAAGTACCTGAAGCAACTGTGCTGATGAATGGTGACAGCCCGCTCTTTAACTCGGTCAGCCTGAAGAATCCTGTCCGCTACTATGGATTTGACACGGAGAAAAGTCAACCTAAGCTAGCCCACTACAATACAGAGGGCATTCTCTGTCCTAAGTGCGAGCATATCCTCAAGTACGAGCTCAATACTTATGCAAATCTAGGGGCTTATATCTGCGAAGATTGTGGCTTCAAGCGTCCTAAGCTAGACTATAGCCTGACCGCTCTCAAGACACTTGAGCACAATCGCTCTGCCTTTACCATTGATGGACAAGACTATCAGATCAATATCGGTGGTCTCTACAATATCTACAATGCCTTGGCCGCTGTGTCAGTTGCTCAGTTCTTCGGAGTTGAGCCGGCTACCATCAAGGCTGGCTTTGACAAGAGCCGGGCTGTCTTTGGCCGTCAGGAAACTTTCAAAATCGGCGATAAGGAATGTACCTTGGTCTTGATCAAAAATCCGGTCGGAGCCACCCAAGCCTTGGAAATGATTGAGCTGGCACCTTTTGACTTTAGCCTATCTGTCCTGCTCAATGCCAACTATGCGGACGGTATTGATACTAGCTGGATCTGGGATGCTGATTTTGAGAAAATTCTAGAAATGAATATTCCTCAGGTCATTGCAGGCGGAGTCCGCCATTCTGAGATTGCTCGTCGACTGCGCGTGACGGGCTATCCAGCAGATCAGATTACCGAAGTCAAAGATTTGGAAGCAGTCTTTAAGTTGATTGAAGAGCAAGAAACCAAACATGCCTATATTCTAGCTACTTATACCGCTATGCTGGAATTTCGTGAATTGCTGGCAGAGCGACAAGTAATCAGAAAGGAGATGAACTAATGGTTTATAGATCTCTCGTTTCTCCTGAAAACCAGGATTATCACTATGACTTAAAAATTGCTCATCTCTACGGCGACCTTATGAACACCTATGGCGACAATGGCAATGTCCTCATGCTCAAGTATGTAGCTGAAAAGCTAGGCGCTAGGGTTGAGGTTGATATCGTCTCCCTAGAGGATGACTTTGATAAGGATAGCTATGACATCGTCTTCTTTGGCGGAGGTCAAGACTATGAGCAAACGATCGTGGCTCGTGATCTGCCAGCTAAAAAAGAAGCTTTGGAAAGCTTTATCAATGAAAACGGCGTTGTGCTAGCTATCTGCGGCGGTTTCCAACTTCTTGGCCAATACTATATCGAGGCTTCTGGCCGTCGAATCGAAGGTCTGGGCATCATGGGACATTATACTCTCAACCAAGTCAAGAATCGCTATATTGGTGATATTAAGATTCATAACGAAGAATTTAACGAGACCTACTATGGTTTTGAAAACCACCAAGGCCGGACCTTTCTCTCTGACGATGAAAAACCGCTAGGCAAGGTCGTCTATGGAAATGGAAATAACCAAGAAGACGGCAATGAAGGCGTTCATTATAAAAATGTCTTCGGCTCCTACTTCCATGGCCCTATCTTGTCCCGCAATGCGAATCTGGCCTACCGTCTCGTGACTACTGCTCTGAAAAACAAGTATAGCTCTAACATTGAATTAGCAGCTTATGAAGATATCCTAGCTCAAGAAACTCAAGAAGAATATGGCGATATCAAGAGCAAGGCTGAATTTGAATAATTAGGAGAATCATTATGAAAGAAAAATTACACTATATCCTGCTATTGATTACCATCCTATTGGTTGCCAGCATTTCCTTGGCAAATATGCAGAGCGTCAATGTTAGCTTTATCCTTTTCAGCTTTAAACTTCCCTTAATCATTTTGATTTTGGTCTCTGTCCTCCTAGGCTCTATTACAACCTTTCTCATCAGCATGTCTAAAAACTTCTCGCTGAAAAAAGAGCTTAAGAAAACCAAAGAAAGTCTTAAAACATCTCAAAAAGAAAACTAGGTTGGAATTTCCAGCCTAGTTTTTTTGCTACTTCGTTTCAACAAAACCAAATTTATTTAAGGGAGAGACGCGAAATTCTACACTGCCCTTAATTTGATCTTTTTTGATCAGACCAAACTCACGGCTATCTTTCGTGTTTTCTCGCCGATCATTTAAGATGAGAAAAGAATTTTTAGGGATGGTATCAGAAGTCGCTCCTTTTAAGTCAACAACAGAAAAATCATGGGTATAATAGCCTGTGCTGGCAGCCGAAGCCAGATATTTCTCTCGCATCTTTTCGATATATTGCTCTGATTGCACCTGATCGTTCAGATACAGCAAGTTATCCATATAGGTCACCTTGTCATTTTCCATAGCAATGACACGGCCGACATACTCTTTTCCATCAACCTCATAGAGGGCAAATTCCCCACGAACAAGCTTGGCTGTCTTATCCGCCAAGACCAAATCATTTTCCGCTAAGAAAGAATTGGCATCTTGCTTAGTGATACGATAAGGTGTATAGACAAACAAGCGTAGTCCCACCAGAATGGCAATAAATACCGTCACAATAATAATATTTCTCAGTAAATCTCTCTTTAACATCTCTCTCCCCTGTCCTTTTGTTTTATTATATCATTTTTCATGGGATTAGACAAAACACAGAGATAAGAGAGGATCACGTTTAACAAAATTGTAAAAAATGAAAAGGCAAAGCCTATTGAGGAGCTTCCTCAATTGAATTTGCCTTTTTTATTTTAATCTTCTTTAGCCACACGTGATTTGTTGGCAATATCAGTAAGGATAGCTTGAACAAAATCATCGACTGAGACAGTTTGTGTTTCTTTTTGGCCGTAGCGACGAACATTGACTGTTCCGTCTTCCATTTCCTTGTCTCCAACGATCAATTGGTAAGGAATCTTGCTGGTCTGTGACGCACGGATCTTGAACTGCATTTTTTCATTGCGCTCATCCACATCAGCACGGACACCACGGTCACGGAGTTTCTTGGCCACTTCCCATGCGTAGTCTACGTGTTTTTCGTTAGATACCGGAATGAGGGTTACTTGGTGTGGTGCAAGCCATGTTGGGAAGGCACCCTTGTAGTTCTCAATCAAGATAGCTGTGAAGCGTTCCATAGTTGAGATGACCCCACGGTGGATCATAACTGGACGGTGCTCTTCACCATCAGCTCCGATGTATTTGAGGTCAAAGCGTTCTGGAAGCAAGAAGTCAAGCTGGATAGTCGAAAGGGTTTCCTCTTTTCCAAGGGCAGTCTTCACTTGGATATCCAATTTTGGTCCGTAGAAGGCTGCTTCCCCTTCGGCTTCAAAGTAGTCCACGCCCATTTCATCAAGCGCTGCACGAAGCATAGTTTGGGCATTTTCCCACATTTCATCATTGTCAAAGTACTTGTGAGTATCTTGAGGGTCACGAAGAGAGAGGCGGAAGCGGTATTCAGTCAAGTTGAAATCTTCATAAACATCGATAATCAACTGAAGGGCACGTTGGAATTCTTCTTGGATTTGTTCTGGAGTTACAAAGAGGTGGCCGTCGTTGAGAGACATTTCACGAACACGTTGAAGACCAGTGAGGGCACCAGATTTTTCGTAACGGTGCATCATACCGATTTCAGCGATACGGATTGGCAATTCGCGGTAAGAGTGAACATGGTGTTTGAAGACTTGGATGTGGTGTGGGCAGTTCATTGGGCGGAGGACAAACTCTTCACCGTCTCCCATGTCCATAGTTGGGAACATATCTTCACGGTAGTGATCCCAGTGACCAGAAGTTTTATAGAGTTCCACGGAGGCAATTGGTGGAGTGTAAACATGTTGGTAACCAGCAGCGATTTCCTTGTCGACGATGTAGCGTTCCAATTCACGCCGGATAGTCGCACCGTTTGGCAACCAGAATGGCAGACCTTGTCCAACTTCTTGTGAAATCATGAAGAGGTCAAGCTCTTTACCAAGTTTACGGTGGTCACGTTCTTTGGCTTCTTCACGCATTTGAAGGTAGTTTTTCAAGTCTTTCTTGTCAAACCAAGCTG
>CAJPQE010000116.1:0-4424 GCA_905372795.1 Streptococcus cristatus
TTCCAAGACCTATCCTATTATGCGATTTATCAAAAACTTGGAGAAGTCACAAAAATTAGCATACAAGCTCGCCTTTCTGAGTTAGATACTTTAGTAGATATTTCAGACAATAAAGATGAATTTGATACTTTCTTTTACAAAAAGTTTCAGTTTAAGCTACCTGAGATTCCATTTGAAGAGGAAAAAGTAGAACTTTCCAATTTTGATTTAAAATTGCAACAGGCTCTAAATTACAATCCTAAAGAAGACAAGGGTTTAAGAAAAAGAAGATAAGGAAGGTGCAAGATGGATTGGTATGACTATATGATAAAGGCATCAGAGCAATCACGGTTTAATGCTAGTCACTGGTTTCGATATTTGCGAAAAGTTATTTTTGAAGACCATTCTTATTTGACGGACGAAGATGTCGAAAAGTTATTAACTTCCAAAAAACTAACAGATTTTCAAAAGGTTAGTTTGAAGTATGCTATTCAAGAACATACTCCAACCCATGAATATGTGGTTTCATTAAATAAACCTGCCAAATTAGCTAATGTACAAAAATTGATGGAGAAATACAAACATGGATAAGATGAAACCTGTTTTTGAAGCCTTGAACCAAGAGTTGTCTCAAGCCAATCTTCATTTAACCATTATTTGTGTTGGTGGTTATGTTTTAGAGTATCATGGTTTGCGAGCTACACAAGATGTAGATGCTTTTTATGAAGAAAGTCAGAAAATCAACGAAATTATTGCTCGTGTAGGGCAACGCTTTAATTTGAACACTGACGAAGAACTATGGCTCAATAATAATGTGGCAAACATGAACAGACAGCCACCATTACATTTGTGTGAGACCCTATATTCATTCGAAAACTTAACTGTTTTAGTTGTTCCAATTGAATACGTATTGGGTATGAAGATGGTTAGCACAAGAGAGCAGGATTTGAAAGATATTGGAGCAATCATCAAATATAAACACTTTCATTCGCCATTTAATACCTTTGATGGTTTGAAGAAAATGGGATTTGATAGCATTGATTTCTCTGTTCTCCTAGAAGGCTTCAGTTATGCCTATGGGATGGACTGGCTAGAAGAATTTTTTAAAGAAAATCAGGATAAACTAAGAAGGTATTATTGATAGTCAGGACAGAAGAAAAGACGATTTCCTAGTTTGGAAGTCGCCTTTTTTGATGTTGTCGAAATACTACATATTGTGGTTGGTGTAAACAGATATATAGTTCCCTTTCTTATTATAGCTGCATTTGATTATAAGATCGACTAAAAGCATCTAAAATGTCTTTTGGTGCCTTGTCATAGTCAATCGTACTTTCAAGCGTTCCTTTAACAATGGTTCGACTGGTTGCTGCCGCATCCTCACATGTGACCAAAGTAATTTCAGCAACTCCTTCTGTGTCATTGATGACATCCACGCGCTCTGGTGCGACACTTTCTATACTAGAAATCGTATAGGTATAGATCTTATCCTTATCCGTGATATAGATTTTCATCCCTATTTTGGCACGATCTAGAGGCGAAAAGAGCATATCACTAGCTCCAGTAATTCCAAAGACATGGTGGCTGGCCAAGGCATAATTTCCTTGCCCCATTTGTTGATCTTCTTTCATAGTGCCAGCACCATAGTAGAGTCCAACATTATCCAAACCTTTGAAAATTGGCAGATTCATCGACACTTCAGGAATTGAAATGCCACCAATAACTGGCAATTTTTGAGCCTGCCACTGAGCATTAATCACCGCTTCTGTCGAAAGAGATTGGACTTCGCTAAACTCAAAACTTGACTCGACTGCCTTATTTTGCTTGATTTCTTCCTTAGAGACCTTGCTAACCTGGTATTGATTCGTGTGCCAAACCATGATCATATTACGAATTGAGGAGTTGAAAATCAGAGCTAGGGCAACTAGAAATAAAAGGAAAACCGCACAGTTAATGATAAAATTTCTGAGCTTGAATTTTTTCTTAGATTTCTTCACATCCATCCTCCTCTTATTCTACTTCTTCCTCATCGTCTTTTGCGTCAGGCGCAACCGTTGTAAAGGTGACAATCTGGGCATTTTGATCCAAACGCATAACCTTAACTCCCATGGTTGAACGACCTGTCTGAGAAATATTAGCCACGCTTGTGCGGATAATGACACCAGTATTAGTGATAATCATCAAATCTTCCTCGCCAGTAACAGTCATCAGACCAGCGAGAGGTCCATTCTTATCAGTGATATTGGCTGTTTTAATCCCTTTACCACCACGGCCCTTGGTTGGATACTCACTGGCAAGAGTTCGCTTACTATAGCCTTTTTCAGTAATGACAAGTACTTCGTCACCCTCAGTAATCACACCTGCTCCAACGACCTGGTCGCCGTCCCGCAGATTGACCCCACGAACACCAGTCGCACTACGACTCATGCTCCGAACAGCTGTCTCATTAAAGCGGACAGAATAGCCAAATTTAGTACCAATGATAACATCTGCAGCACCATCCGTCAGAAAGACATTGATTAACTCGTCTTCATCTTTCAAATTCAAGGCCTTGAGACCGTTTTGACGGATATTAGCAAATTCTGTTACGCTGGTTCGTTTAACCACACCTAGACGGGTTGTAAAGAAGAGGTAGGAATGATCGCTACTGTCCTGCTGGACGTTAATAATGGTCTGAATGGTCTCTCCTTCATCCAGTTTCAAGAGATTGACCACTGGCAAGCCCTTGGCTGTACGGCCGTACTCAGGGATTTCATATCCTTTGAGACGATAGACTCGGCCTTTATTGGTAAAGAAGAGCAGTCTATCGTGGGTACTTGTTGAAACCAGCTCTTTGACGAAGTCATCATCTTTGACACCAGTTCCTTGAACACCTCGGCCACCACGTTTCTGAGCAGTGAATTCTGCCTGATTCAGACGTTTGATATAGCCCTTATTAGATAGGGTAATCAAAACATCCGCTTCCTCGATCAAATCTTCATCTTCAAGAGAAAGAACTTCTCCCACCATCAGCTCAGTTCTGCGGTCATCCGCAAATTTACGCTTGACCTCGTCTAACTCTTCCTTGATAATAGCGACAACGCGCTCTGGCTTAGCCAAGATATCAGCCAAGTCCGCAATCAAAGCAATCAGTTCGTCGTATTCTGACTGAATCTTATCACGTTCCAAACCAGTCAGACGGCGCAGACGCATATCAAGGATAGCCTGACTCTGGCGCTCAGAAAGTTCAAACTTAGCCATCAATTCAGCTTGGGCTTCTGCGTCCGTCTCGCTATTACGGATAATGCGAATCACTTCATCGATATGATCCAACGCAATCAGCAAACCAGCTAAGATGTGTGCTCGAGCTTCCGCCTTTTCTTTATCAAAGGCAGTCCGTCGAGTCACTACTTCTTTTTGGTGCTCAATGTAGGCTAACAAAATCTCACGAAGAGACAGAATCTTCGGCACACCATTTTGAATAGCCAGCATATTGAAGCTGAAATTGGTCTGCATCTGAGTCAACTTGAAAAGGTTATTTAGAATGACATGAGCAGAAGCATCACGACGAACCTCAATGACAAAACGGACCCCTTCACGGTTGGACTCATCACGAACAGCTGTGATACCGTCAATGCGCTTTTCCTGCACCAAACGAACAATATGCTCATGAACCTTGGTCTTATTAACCATGTATGGAAACTCGGTGACGACAATTCGCTCACGGCCATTTTTCATCTCTTCAATTTCAGTGCGAGAACGAAGAACAATCGAACCCTTCCCCGTTTCATAAGCCCGGTGAATACCAGACTTGCCCATCACCAGTGCTCCTGTCGGGAAATCTGGACCAGGCAGGACTTCCATGATGTCACGAGTCGTTACTTCTGGATTATCCATGACAAGCTTAACGGCATCAATAGACTCACCAAGATTATGTGGAGGAATATTAGTCGCCATCCCAACTGCAATCCCTGTCGCTCCATTTACGAGCAAGTTAGGGAAGCGAGCAGGAAGAACCATCGGCTCTCTCTCGCTGGCATCATAGTTGTCAATATAATCAACAGTATTTTTGTTAATATCACGAAGCATCTCCAGAGCAATCTTGCTCATACGTGCTTCTGTGTAACGCTGGGCTGCAGCCCCGTCTCCGTCCATAGAACCGAAGTTTCCATGGCCGTCTACCAGCATGTAGCGATAGCTCCACCATTGAGCCATCCGCACCATCGCTTCATAAATAGAGGAGTCGCCATGCGGGTGGTATTTACCCATGACATCCCCTGTGATACGAGCTGATTTCTTGTGAGGCTTATCAGGCGTAACGCCTAGCTCATTCATGCCATAAAGAATCCGGCGATGAACCGGCTTAAGACCATCGCGAACATCTGGAAGAGCCCGAGCCACGATAACACTCATTGCATAATCGATGAAACTGGTCTTCATTTCGCTGGTCAAATTGACATCTACTAAGT
>CAJPQE010000117.1:0-4415 GCA_905372795.1 Streptococcus cristatus
CAACTAAAGGAGAGAAAATATGAAGAAAAAAATCATAGCTTTTCTGCTAGCGTTATTCCCTATCTTTGCACTAGGGACAACCACTCACGCAGATACCATCAAAATCGTATCTGACACGGCTTATGCCCCATTTGAATTTAAAGATTCCGATCAAACCTATAAAGGGATTGATGTTGATATTATCAATAAAGTAGCTGAAATCAAAGGCTGGGCATATGAAATGTCCTTCCCTGGCTTTGACGCTGCTGTCAATGCCGTTCAAGCAGGACAAGCCGATGCCATTATGGCAGGTATGACCAAGACTGCTGAACGCGAAAAAGTCTTTACCATGTCTGATACATATTATGACACAAAAGTTGTCATCGCAACGACCAAGGCTAATACAGTAAAATCCTACGATCAGCTCAAAGGAAAGACTGTCGGAGTCAAAAACGGTACAGCTGCACAACGTTTCCTTGAAAAAATCAAGGACAAATACGGCTTTACTATCAAAACATTTGATACAGGCGACCTTATGTACAACAGCCTAACAGCCGGAGCGGTTGATGCGGCCATGGATGACCAACCCGTTATCGAGTATGCAATCAGCCAAGGACAAGATTTGAAAATCTCAATGAAAGGTGAAGCCGTTGGTAGCTTCGCATTTGGTGTCAAAAAAGGCAGCAAATACGAATATCTGGTGACGGAGTTTAACGAAGCCTTGGCTCAGATGAAAAAAGATGGCACCTTGAAGGACATCATCACCAAGTGGACTGCCGCTTCTGGCACTTCAACCAACTCAGCCGTACCAGAGACGACAACCAAGTCTGGACAAAAAGCCACTCCAGTCAAAGCTAAATATACGATTGCCAGCGACTCATCTTTTGCTCCTTTCGTTTTCCAAAATGATAGCAACCAATATACTGGTATTGACATGGACTTGATCAAAGCCATTGCCGAAGACCAAGGTTTTACACTGGAAATCTCTAACCCTGGTTTTGACGCTGCTATCAATGCCGTTCAATCTGGTCAAGCTGACGGGATGATTGCTGGGATGTCTGTGACAGAGGCCCGCAAAGAAACCTTTAATTTCTCTGAACCGTACTACACTGCTAACTCTATCCTTGCAGTGACAGAATCAAGCACTATTAGCTCCTATGAAGACTTAAAAGGAAAGACCGTCGGAGTCAAGAACGGTACGGCTTCTCAAACCTTCCTCGTCGAAAATCAAAGTAAATACGGCTACAAAATCAAAACATTTTCAGACGGTTCTTCTATGTATGATAGTCTGAACTCTGGCTCTGTCGCTGCTATTATGGACGACGAGCCCGTTGTCAAATATGCCATCAACCAAGGCAAGAAAATGAAAACGCCAATCGAGGGAACCCCTAGTGGTGAAGTTGCTTTTGCAGTAAAAGCAGGCACCAACCCTGAACTCATCGAGATGTTCAATAATGGTTTGGCTAATCTAAAAGCGAATGGTAAATATCAAGAAATTCTTGATAAATATCTCTCAGCTGAGAAGGATAATTCCACAACCGTTGATGAAACAACCATCTGGGGACTTCTCCAAAACAACTACAAACAACTGTTAAGCGGACTTGGAATTACCATTGCTTTAGCACTGATCTCCTTTGCGATTGCCATGGTGATCGGGATTATCTTTGGGATGTTCAGCGTCAGCCCTATCAAAGCGCTTCGCATCATTTCAGAAATTTTTGTTGACGTTATTCGTGGTATTCCACTTATGATTCTGGCTGCCTTCATCTTCTGGGGAATTCCAAACCTCATTGAATCTATGACTGGTCAGCAAAGTCCGATTAACGACTTCGTTGCAGGAACAATTGCTCTGTCACTCAATGCTGGTGCTTATATCGCTGAAATTGTTCGCGGAGGGATTCAAGCCGTTCCGGTCGGACAGATGGAAGCTAGCCGAAGTCTGGGGATCTCGTATGGAAAGACCATGCGCAAGATTATCCTGCCTCAAGCAACCAAGATCATGCTACCAAACTTTGTCAACCAGTTCGTCATCGCTCTCAAGGATACAACTATCGTATCAGCTATCGGACTTGTTGAGCTCTTCCAAACAGGTAAAATCATCATTGCCCGTAACTATCAGAGCTTCAAGATGTATGCTATCCTAGCAGTGCTTTACTTGGTCATCATCACACTCTTAACAAGATTAGCTAAACGCTTAGAAAAGAGGATTCACTAATGGCTAAATTAAAAATTGATGTTAATGATTTACATAAATACTATGGGGAAAATGAGGTCCTAAAAGGGATTAGTGCGAAGTTTTATGAGGGAGATGTTGTTTGTATCATCGGTCCTTCTGGATCAGGTAAATCAACTTTCCTACGCAGCCTGAACCTACTTGAAGAAGTAACCAGTGGGACCATTACTGTCAACGGTTATGACTTGACAGATAAGGCTACCAACGTGGACCATGTTCGTGAAGATATCGGAATGGTCTTCCAGCACTTCAACCTCTTCCCACACATGACTGTCCTGCAAAATATCACCTTCGCTCCTGTTGAGCACAAGCGAATGAGCCAAGCTGATGCAGACAAGCTTGGTATGGAGCTCTTGGAAAAGGTTGGGCTGGCAGACAAGGCTGATGCCAAACCAGATAGCCTGTCAGGAGGACAAAAACAGCGGGTGGCCATCGCTCGAGGATTGGCTATGAACCCAGACATCATGCTCTTTGACGAGCCGACTTCTGCTCTCGACCCTGAAATGGTTGGTGACGTTCTCAACGTTATGAAAGATCTAGCTCAGCAGGGTATGACCATGCTAATCGTAACTCATGAAATGGGCTTTGCTCGTCAGGTTGCTAATCGCGTCATCTTCACTGCTGACGGCGAATTCCTAGAAGACGGCAAACCAGACCAAATCTTCGATAACCCTCAGCATCCACGTCTCAAGGACTTCTTGGACAAGGTGCTCAACGTATAAATATGACGAATCCTGAAAGTAATCTTTCAGGATTTTTATTGACTTATGCTGGCCTTTTTGCTAGACTAAGGGTAGAATAATTTCGGAGGTACACGGAGACATGAAAAATTAAGTCTATTTTTTAAAGGAAACTTTATTTAGTAGATTTTGTCATGTTTCTGCATATCCGCGGGACTTTCGTTTTTTTGTGCTTTCAAGCTTCTATTTGCTTATCTTTAGATCAATCCTGTCGCTCCTATGGCAGTTCCATCTGGAAACCTACAAACGAATGACCCTATTTGGACACTCCTGCGTCTTCTTTGTGCAATCTCAACAGCTCTGCTAAATAAAGCAGAGCTGTATTTTGTTTTAAAAAATAAAGGAGACATCTATGCTGCAAATAAGAAATCTAACCATCACCCACTTAAAAGACTTGAAGGAATTAGTCAAAGATTTATCACTGACTGTTAATCAAGGAGACAAGGTCGCTATTATCGGCGAGGAGGGCAATGGCAAGTCCACCCTGCTCAAGCTTTTGCTCGACGAGAGACTTGTCAGTTCCTATGTCAGCTACAGCGGGCAGATTGATAAGTCCTATACTGCTGCTGTCTACCTGCCCCAGCAACTGCCTTTAGAGGATGCCCAACTGACGCTAAATGACTATTTCTTTGCTGATTTTGAGACCGAGCTGGACTATGCCAAGCTCTATCGCTATGCTGGAGAGCTTAACTTTGACAGCCAGCGCTTTGCCAGTCGGCAGCAGCTCTCTAGCCTATCTGGAGGAGAAAAACTCAAGGTCCAGCTCATCAAGAAATTAGCTAGTGATTGGGACATTCTCTTTCTTGACGAGCCCTCTAATGACCTCGATCTTGAAACTTTGACTTGGCTGGAAAACTTTATCAGCCACAGCCAGAGAACGGTCCTTTTCGTCTCTCACGACGAGCACTTTCTCGCTCAAGCTGCGACCAAGATTGTTCATCTGGAGCGAATCAAAAAGAAGCAGGAAGCTAGAACCAGCGTCAAGAGTCTGGACTATGAAAATTACCGACATCAGCGTCAGGAGGCCTTTGAAAAACAAGGTCAACTGGCACGGAAAGAACGGGAAGAACACGCTAAGACCATGGAAAAACACCGACAAGTTAAGCAAAATGTTGAGAATGCCTTGAGAAATACCAAAAATGATGTCCAAGGCCGCCTACTAGCCAAGAAGATGAAAAACGTCCTCTCACAGGGCAAACGATTTGAAAAGGCAGGTTCTGAAATGACAGAAATTCCGACACAGGAAGATGCCATCAGCCTTCACTTCTCAGACATAGAAGCTCTGCCATTGACCAAAAGAATCCTAAAATTAGAAGGAATGAAACTAGAAGCAGATGGACGACAACTAGCGGAGAACCTAACTCTGGAGGTCTGCGGTCAGGAAAAAATAGGACTGATTGGTGCTAATGGTGCAGGAAAATCCACTTTGCTTAAGGAAATATGGAAGATCCTGCGTGAGCGGA
>CAJPQE010000118.1:0-4385 GCA_905372795.1 Streptococcus cristatus
AGGTGGGACGACGAAATCGAATTCTAACGAATTACCGATTTCTGTCCCACTCTCTCTTTTTCTTGTTGTTATGAATTTGGATCATCTAGACTGCGGCCATGAAGACCTTTCTCGCGCTGAACTTGGCGCAACTTTTCAGGCGTCACATCATTGCCATCCTCGTCAACGATCTTGATGCCTTCAATGTGATGGCGAACAGAGCGACGGTAGCCTTCGATATATTCTTCACGAAGCTTGGCTTGTTCCACTTTTTCCTCAGCAGTTAGGCCTTCCGTTTTTTTCTTTTTAGCCAGTTCGTTGATACGTTCAATTTTTTTAGGATCCATGATTCTACCCCTCTTACCTTTTATTTGGTATTAATCTGATTAAACTGCGCCAGCTGGCCAGCCTTGGCTGTCAAAGAAAACAGGAGAGCCAGGCGGTTGTTACGTACAGCCTCATCTTCTGCCATGACCATGGTATGGTCAAAGAAAGCATCAATAACTGGACTGAGGGCAAAGAGTTGGTCCAAATTGGCAGCTAAGTCAGCAGTCAACTCCACTTTTTCAATGGCCACAGCCAAGTCTTTTTCCTCTTGATTTTCAAAGAGTGCTGGATTGATAGCTGTCTGTCCTTGGGCTTTCTCAGCTAGATTGAAGACCCGAGACAGGCTTTCGACTGCTGACTTGAAGTTGTCTTCCTTAGCTTTTTCTGCCAGAAGCGCAGCTGTTTCTACCAAATCACGTACGACAAAGTGAGTGCTTTGAAGAACAGCCGTCACGATGTCTTTCGGAATGCTGCGATCCATCATTTTCTCAACGCGGGCACGGAAGAAGTCTAGCACCGCCTCTTGATTGTCATAGCTTAGGCTATCAAACTTGAGTTCGTAAAGTCGACCAAGAAGCTGAGCCAAGTCAATGTTCCAGCCAAACTTATCCAAGATACGCACGACACCCTGAGTCGCACGGCGCAGAGCATACGGGTCATTAGAACCACTTGGAATCAAGCCAACTGAGAAGAAGGACAGAATAGTATCCAACTTATCAGCCAGAGCCAAGACCGCACCGACCTTGGTGTCAGGCAATTCGCCATCGGCTGATGTCGGCATATAGTGCTCCCGAATGGCAGCCGCCACCGCAGCATTCTCACCAGCCAGAAGAGCATACTTCTCGCCCATGATTCCTTGCAGCTCATCAAACTCACCAACCATACCCGTCAACAAATCAAACTTATAAATAGCAGCTGCACGAGCCAAGTCAGCTGTCTCATCAGCATCCAATCCTGCTTCTTGCGCCAAGAGAGCAGCAATCTTGCCAGTCCGCTCCATGTGCTCCGCCAGAGAGCCAATCTTTTCGTGGAAGGTCACATTGCTCAGCTTTTCAACCAAGTCGGCAATAGCTAGTTTTTGGTCTTCCCGCCAGAAGAATTCCCCATCTTCCAGACGAGCCACCAAGACTTTTTCGTTTCCTTTTATGACATTTTCTAAATGCTCTGCATTTCCGTTGCGGACAGAGATGAAGTGCGGCAAAAGTTTGCCTTCACTATCGCGCACAACAAAGTAACGCTGGTGCTCTTTCATGGAAGTTACCAAGACTTCCTCCGGCACCTCTAAGTATTTGGCATCAAAATTACCCAAGAAAGCAGTTGGATATTCTACCAGATTCAACACTTCATTGAGCAAGTCTTCGTCAATCTCGATAGAAACACCGTGCTCCTGCTCTAACGCCCGAATCTGTTCGATAATCATCTTTTCCCGCTCAAGAGGACTGGCAATGACAAACTGAGCACGCAGGTCATCTTCATAAGAATTTGCAGAAGCAATCTCTGCTTCTTGACCTAGGAAGCGGTGTCCACGGCTGGTACGACCGCTCTTGATGTCCAAGAAATCCAAATCAAAGACTTGCTCATCTAAGAGCACAGTCAAGGTGTGGACTGGGCGGATGTATTCAAAGGTGTTGTTGGCCCAGTGCATGCTGACAGGGAAGGTCAAAGCTTGCAGAACTTCCGTCACTGCTGGGATGATTTCCTCTACCGGGCGGCCGACCTCTTCCTTAGTCACATAGACGTATTCTTCGCCCTTGATTTCGCGGAAAGTAATGTCCTCAACCGTCAAGCCCTTGCCACGAACAAATCCTTCAGCAGCCTTGGTAAAGTTGCCATCTGCATCCAGAGCAATTTTCTTAGAAGGGCCTTTGAAATCTTCTGTCAGATCAGACTGCTTGTCCGCCAAGCCAACTACGCGCACTGCCAAACGACGAGGCGTTGAGAACATTTCAATTTTCTCAAAGGTCAGACGATGGTCTGTAAGGAAGGCTCCCATCTTGTCGCGCAGCTGCTTCATGCTCGGTGTCACGACATAGGCTGGCATTTCCTCCAAGCCTAATTCAACTAATAAATTTTTTACCATGATTATTCTCCCTCCTCTGCCAAGAGTTTCTCGCGAGTCTCTGCATCCAAAAGTGGGTAGCCTAGACGCTTGCGCTCAGCCACAAAGGTCTTGGCCACGACACGCGCCAGATTACGAATACGAGCAATATAACCAGCCCGCTCTGTCACAGATACGGCTCCACGCGCATCCAAGAGGTTAAAAGTATGCGAGCATTTGAGAACATAGTCATAGGCCGGGTGCACCAGATGCTCGTCCAGACAGCGCTTAGCTTCCGCTTCAAACTTCTCAAAATTCCCCAGGAGCAAGTCTTGGTCGCTGACCTCAAAGCTGTATTTAGAATGCTCATACTCAGGATGAGTGAAAATTTCACCGTACTTAACACCATCAGCCCACTCAATGTCGTAAACTGAGTCCACTTCTTGGATATAAGAAGCCAGACGCTCCAGACCATAAGTCACCTCAGCTGTCACCGGTTGAGTTGGCAGACCTCCGACCTGCTGGAAGTAAGTGAACTGCGTGATTTCCATACCATCCAGCCAGACTTCCCAGCCCAGACCAGCTGAACCAGTTGACGGATTTTCCCAGTTATCCTCAACAAAGCGGATGTCGTGCTCCAGCGGATTGATGCCCAAGAGCTCCAAAGACTGCAAGTAAAGTTCTTGGATATTGCTTGGAGATGGCTTCATGACCACCTGAAATTGATGGTGCTGATAAAGACGGTTGGGATTTTCCCCATAACGGCCATCTGCTGGCCGACGAGACGGCTCTACATAGGCCGCGTTCCAAGGCTCAGGCCCAATAGCTCTCAGGAAGGTATAGGGACTCATCGTTCCCGCCCCCTTCTCATTATCATAAGCTTGCATGAGCATACAGCCTTGGTCATTCCAGAACTGCTGTAAAGTCAAGATAATTTCTTGAAAGGTAAGTTTCTTAGACATTAGTTACTCCTTTAGTTTCTTGAGATTCTTGCGAAGCGTTCAAAAGGGAACGATTATTTCCCTTTTGAAAAGCTAGTACATCGCCTAGACAAACCGCCCCATAGCGGTTGTCGTTAGTCAATCGAACCTTTAGGTTCGCAATTGACTTTGGCGAGGTGAAAGGTTAATTTCTTAGACATTTGTTACTCCTTTAGTTTGTTTATATCTCTTTGTCTATTATTTTCTGCTGTATGAACCAATCCAACAAGGGAAGTGTTTTATCTGTATTCGTCCAACGATGATAAGAATCACAGACCGCTTGCACACTGCCTAGATTTTCTACTAACTTGTCAACTGTCAAAAAACTGCGCCAGTATTCGTAAAAAATACTAGCATAATTCCCTTGATAAGTTGAAGTGCCAAAATCATTCAATGAGTGCCAACCGTGCTTTTTCTGAAAGAGCTTTACGAGAGACTGATTACAAGCTTTTTCCACTCGAAATTCCTCATTTGTAAAGAAATACTTGCGACTAATATACTCAGCCATCCCTTCTTCAAACCAGATATAGGCACCGTATCCATCAAAGTCATCTGAAAAATGCTCCGAACAATGAGCTAACTCATGGCCCACAATCTGCAAGAGAGAATTTTCAGACAAAGACTGATAGTGGTTGGCTATTGCTTGAGTTTGGTGAGAGGACTCGTAATTCTCCAACTGAAGAAGATACAAATCTTTCCAAACCGTCAATTCGGGAGTCATAACCATCCGCCTATCATTTGTATAGGCTGGTACAGGAATTTCCCGAATGATTTGCGTAGCAGAATCAAAATCGGACCAAATGATGGCTTGCGGCAAGTCATAAACCGCAAACTCGTCTTTTAAAAATGTTAGATAAGCCTGCAACTTTGCGGAATTCTTTGCGACGAAATCTCGAAAAGCTGCTAATTGGCTCTCGTCTTTTACAAGATAAAGATTCTCCACGAATCTCCTTTCTTTCGAACAATAGACTCAGTACGCAAAAGAACCACATCCGACAGTCCTAGGCTATTCACCTAGGGGCGTCAAGACGCGGTTCCACCCTAATTTATTACTTCATTAC
>CAJPQE010000119.1:0-4309 GCA_905372795.1 Streptococcus cristatus
CTGGTCTTCTATGCTGGCATGGACAAGGTTAAGTTCAAGAAGCAAGTTGTACCAGGCGATCAGCTGATTATGACGGCCAAGTTTGTCAAGCGTCGTGGCACTATTGCAGTGGTAGAGGCTAAGGCCGAAGTTGATGGCAAACTTGCAGCAAGCGGAACCTTGACCTTTGCGATTGGTCAATAAGAAAGAGGAGATTTCACCATGTTTCGTAAAATTTTAATTGCTAACCGTGGGGAAATTGCGGTCAGAATTATTCGTGCAGCCCGCGAGTTGGGAATTGATACTGTCGCTGTTTATTCAACGGCTGACAAGGAAGCACTCCACACCCTACTGGCTGATGAGGCGGTTTGTATCGGACCAGCCAAGTCTACGGATTCTTATCTGAATATGAATGCTGTCCTATCTGCTGCTGTTCTGACAGGTGCAGAAGCCATTCACCCTGGTTTTGGTTTTTTGAGTGAAAACTCTAAATTTGCGACCATGTGCGAAGAAGTCGGCATTAAGTTTATTGGACCTTCAGGTTCTGTGATGGACTTGATGGGGGACAAGATTAATGCTCGGGCTCAGATGATTAAGGCCAAAGTACCAGTTATCCCAGGTTCTGATGGAGAAGTCCATACCTCTGAAGAAGCCTTGGAAGTCGCCGAAAAGATTGGCTATCCAGTCATGCTCAAAGCTTCTGCTGGTGGCGGAGGCAAGGGTATTCGTAAGGTTGAAAAGTCTGAGGATTTAGTAGCAGCCTTTGAGTCTGCTTCTAGTGAAGCCAAAGCAGCCTTTGGGAATGGTGCCATGTATATGGAGCGGGTTATCTATCCAGCGCGCCATATTGAGGTGCAGATTTTGGCAGATCAGCAGGGGCATGTGGTCCACTTGGGCGAGCGGGATTGCTCTTTGCAGCGGAATAATCAGAAGGTGCTAGAAGAAAGTCCATCCGTAGCGATTGGGAAAACTCTACGTCAACAGATTGGGGAAGCAGCTGTTCGGGCTGCTGAGTCTGTCGGCTATGAAAATGCTGGGACGATTGAGTTTCTTCTCGATGAAGCCAAGGGTGAATTCTACTTTATGGAGATGAATACTCGGGTGCAGGTAGAGCATCCAGTGACTGAGTTTGTCACCGGTGTGGATATTGTTAAAGAGCAGATTAAGATTGCGGATGGTCAGGAGCTGTCCTTTAGTCAAGAAGATGTTGAAATCCGCGGCCATGCGATTGAATGTCGGATCAATGCTGAAAATCCAGCCTTTAACTTTGCACCGAGCCCAGGAAAAATTTCCAATCTTTATCTGCCAAGTGGCGGAGTGGGACTGCGCGTGGATTCAGCAGTCTATCCTGGCTACACCATTCCTCCTTACTATGACAGTATGATTGCCAAAATCATCGTTCACGGAGAAAATCGCTTTGATGCCCTGATGAAGATGCAACGGGCTCTCTATGAGCTAGAAATCGACGGTGTCGTGACCAATAGCAGTTTCCAGCTGGATCTGATTTCAGATCCTAATGTGATTGCTGGTGATTATGATACAGCCTTTCTCATGGAGAAGTTCCTTCCGGCTTATCAAGAGAAAAAATAGATGACAAGGAGTGATTTTGTTTGAAAAAAGCAGAATCACTCTAAAATTTAATGAAGGAGTAAGCAATGCCTTTGTTTTCAAAAAAGGATAAATATATTCGAATCAATCCTAATCGTTCCTCTCGTGCCTTGCCTCAGCCAAAACCAGAAGTTCCAGATGAGCTTTTTTCCAAATGTCCAGGTTGTAAGCATACCATTTATCAAAAAGATTTGGGGGCAGAGCGTGTCTGTCCAAGCTGTGGCTACACTTTTCGGATTTCAGCTTTTGAGCGCCTGAGTTTGACGGTGGATCAAGGAAGTTTTGAGGAATTGTTCACAGGTATTGAGACGACAGATCCCTTACATTTTCCAAATTATCAAGAAAAACTGGCAAAGATGCGGGAAAAGACTGGTCTAGATGAGGCCGTTTTGACAGGAACCGCTATGATAAAAGACCAAAAATTAGCTCTTGGGATCATGGATTCCAACTTTATCATGGCTTCCATGGGAACGGTTGTCGGAGAGAAGATTACCCGCCTATTTGAGTATGCGACAGAGCATCAGTTGCCAGTCGTCCTCTTTACGGCTTCTGGTGGTGCTCGTATGCAGGAAGGTATCATGAGCCTGGTGCAGATGGCTAAAACCTCAGCTGCTGTGCAACGTCATTCAAAGGCTGGTCTTTTTTACCTGACCGTTTTGACAGATCCGACGACAGGCGGTGTCACAGCCTCTTTTGCTATGGAAGGTGATATTATCTTGGCAGAAGCGCAGGCCTTGGTCGGTTTTGCTGGCCGACGGGTTATTGAGTCGACTGTGCGGGAAAAATTACCAGATGACTTCCAAAAGGCAGAGTTTTTGCTGGAGCATGGCTTTGTTGATGCGATCGTCAAACGTGGTGAATTGCGGGATCGGATTGCTACTCTCTTGAGCTTTCATGGAGGTGACCAATGACAAAAATCAGTCAGATTATCAAAGCAGCGCGTGATCAGTCCCGTTTGACGGCTCTGGATTTTGCTCAAGGCATTTTTGATGATTTTGTGGAACTGCACGGAGATCGTGGTTTTCGTGATGATGGTGCTGTCATTGGCGGTATCGGAACCTTAAATGGTCAGCCAGTCACAGTGGTCGGCATTCAAAAAGGTCGCAATTTGCAGGATAATTTGCGGCGGAACTTTGGTCAACCTCATCCTGAAGGCTATCGCAAGGCTCTACGTCTCATGAAGCAGGCTGAGAAATTCGGCCGTCCAGTCGTGACCTTTATCAATACGGCTGGTGCCTATCCTGGCGTCGGTGCTGAAGAGCGCGGACAGGGCGAAGCCATTGCCCGTAATCTCATGGAAATGAGCGATTTGAAAGTGCCCATTATTGCCATTATCATCGGTGAGGGTGGCTCTGGTGGGGCGCTAGCCTTGGCAGTTGCTGACAAGGTCTGGATGCTGGAAAACTCTATGTATGCCATTCTCAGTCCTGAAGGCTTTGCTTCGATTTTATGGAAGGATGGAAGCCGAGCAATGGAGGCGGCTGAGATGATGAAAATCACCTCGCATGAGCTTTTGCAGATGGGTGTCGTTGATAAGGTCATCCCCGAACGCGGCTTTAATAAAAATGAACTCCTAGCTGCAGTCAAGCAAGAAATCAGTACTGAACTAGCGGAACTTTCTAAACTTTCCCTTGACCAACTCTTAGAAGAGCGTTATCAACGTTTTAGAAAATATTAGTCAGAAGCCTCAGGGCTTCTTTTTCTTGCTTGAGAGAAGTGTGGAGGCAGTTAAGGTGGTAATATATTTTGGTTTGACATGTAGCAATATATTCTCTTTATAGAGGCCATATAAAATATATATTATACAAGCTGTCAGACCTATGTTAAGATAGTTGCTAATTAAAAGAAATGAGGTTTCATATGTCAGAATTTACTATCCATACGATTGAGTCTGCACCAGCTGAGGTGAAAGAGGTTTTAGAAACGGTTCAAAAAGATAACGGTGGCTACATTCCCAATCTTATCGGTCTTTTGGCCAATGCGCCAACGGCTTTGGAAACTTATCGGACGGTTGGAGCTATCAATCGCCGTAACAGCCTGACACCGACTGAGCGCGAAGTAGTGCAGATTACGGCTGCAGTTACTAATGGTTGTGCTTTCTGTGTGGCGGGTCATACAGCTTTTTCAATCAAGCAGATTCAAATGAATGATGATCTTTTGGAGGCTCTGCGCAATCGAACTCCGATTGATACAGATCCGAAGCTAGATACGCTTGCTAAATTTACCATTGCAGTCATCAATACCAAGGGACGGGTCGGAGATGAGGCTTTGTCAGACTTCCTAGAAGCGGGCTATACACATGAGAATGCTCTGGATGTAGTTCTAGGTGTCAGCCTTGCGACCCTCTGTAATTATGCCAATAATATGGCCAACACGCCGATTAATCCGGAATTACAGCCTTATGCCTAGTCTTTGAGGAGGTGAGAAGGGATTTGTAGAACGACCCATTCTTTTTCATTGACTACAAGTCAAGTAAGAAATCAGTGCTGAACTAGCAGAACTTTCTAAATTTTCTCTTGCCTAACAATTGGAAGAATGTCATCAATACTTTAAGGAATGAAAAATTGTAAAATATAGTGCAACAAAAACTTACAGAACTTCAAACAGTGTAAACCATAAATAACTACATCAACAGGTAATAAAGGAGATTCTACGAGCTACTATTATCTTACCTTCGAATAAATTATATGTCTAACCTTTTGGGGTCAATATAATATTCAAA
>CAJPQE010000120.1:0-4172 GCA_905372795.1 Streptococcus cristatus
TAGATGCCAGGCTCAACAGAGAAGCACATGCCTTCTTCGATGACCATGTCGTTGCTCTCCATGATGGATGGAAATTCGTGGACATCCATACCGATACCGTGTCCAAGGCGGTGGTTAAAGTATTCGCCATAACCAGCTTTTTCGATGACCTGCCGTGCTGCGCGGTCTACTTCATGAGCTGTGACGCCTGGCTTGATAAAGTCAAGTGCAGCTTGTTGGGCTTCCAGAGTCAGATAGTAGATATCTTTTTTGAACTGGTCTGGCTGGCCGACAGCGACGGTCCGTGTCATATCGCTGGCGTAGCCATTGACCATGCAGCCCAAGTCAAAGAGGAGGAGGGCATTGTTTTCGATTTTATTGGCTCCGGGAATGCCGTGCGGATTAGCTGCGTTATTGCCTGTCAGAACCATGGTTTCAAAGCTCATCTCATAGCCTTCTCGCTTAATAGCAAAGTCGATTTGAGCGATGATGTCTGTTTCAGTATTTTCTAGTGAAATATTGTCAAAACCGATATTGACAGCCTTGTCAGCATACTTGCCAGCTACCAGCATTTTCTGGATTTCGTCGGCTGATTTGATCAGGCGCAAGCGGTTGATGTAAGGAGTCAAATTGACAAATTCAGCCCCATTAAAAACAGTACGCAGGCCGTGGTACTTAGTTAAAATGAGATTGTCAAACTCGACCGCTACTTGTTTGAAGGATTGAGATGGAAGGGAAGCTTTGATCTTTTCCCAAGGATTTTCAGAATCGACATAGCCGACAACCTGAAAATCTACGGTAGAGGAAGCGCGCTCAACTTCCAGTGCTGGTACGAAAAGAAGTGGCTCATGGTCAGTGTAGACGAATAGGAACATCTGGCGTTCATGTGGGTCGCTGTAAAAGCCTGTTAGGTAATGAATGGTTACAGGATCGGAGATTACAGCTACATCCTGCTTTTCATTTTCAAGATAAGTGATGATTTGATTGATTTTTGTCATAGTTCAACCTTCTTTCTATGCCTCTATTTTTGCAGAAAAAGTGAAAAAAATCAAGACTTTTAGCGAGGATTCCTTATCCTTGGCTGAAATTTTTGAGAGAAAGAAAGTTAGTGTGAAATTTTTATAAGAATCTTGGAATACAGTGTGCGAAAATAGTATTTTTTTAAGGAAAATTTGATATAATAGTGCTTATGGAGCAGTAGGACAAATACAAAAACAATAGATGTCTAAGCTTAAAAATTGTATAGATATGAAGGTAAAAAATGAAAAAAATATTAGTTGTAGATGACGAGAAGCCAATCTCGGACATTATAAAGTTTAACATGGCTAAGGAAGGCTATGAAGTACTGACAGCCTTTGATGGTAAGGAAGCTCTAGAAATGTTTGAAGCAGAGCAACCGGATATTTTGATTCTGGATTTGATGTTGCCAGAAGTGGACGGACTGGATGTTGCTCGGACCATTCGCAAGACCAGCAATGTGCCGATTATTGTACTTTCGGCTAAAGATAGCGAGTTTGATAAGGTAATTGGTCTGGAAATCGGAGCTGACGACTATGTGACCAAGCCCTTTTCAAATCGTGAATTATTGGCTCGGGTCAAGGCCTTGTTGCGCCGTTCTGAACTAATCCCAGATAGTCACGTGGACGAGAGCAGTCCAAAGGAACTGTTTATTGGGGATTTGCAGATTCTTCCAGATGCTTTTGTGGTGAAAAAACATGGGAAAGAATTGGAATTGACCCATCGTGAATTTGAACTCTTGCACCATTTGGCTACTCATGTTGGTCAGGTTATGACGCGTGAGCACTTGCTGGAAACCGTCTGGGGCTATGATTACTTTGGAGATGTGCGGACAGTCGATGTGACCATTCGTCGTCTGCGCGAAAAAATCGAAGATACTCCAAGCCGTCCGGAGTATATCCTGACTCGCCGCGGTGTCGGTTATTACATAAGAAATAATGATTGAAACGCTAAAAGAATTTGTGCTTTCTCCTGACTTTGTCTTTTCACTGATTGTTGTCGGCTTTATCATCGTTGTGGCTCTTTTACTTCTGGAAAATCGACGAGATACTCAAAAGCTGGTGCAGTTAAATCAAAAGATCAAGGGATTGATCGCAGGAGATTATTCGGAAGTTTTAGATATGCAGGGCAGTCCTGAAATCACGGACATGACCAATTCCATCAATGATCTCTCTGAAGTGATTCGCCTGACGCATGAAAATTTGGAGCAAGAGACCAAGCGTCTATCCAGCATCTTGTCTTATATGACGGACGGGGTGCTTGCGACCAATCGTCGAGGGCAGATTATCACCATCAATGACATGGCAACCAAGCAATTGGGTGTCAAACGTGATGATGTCCTTAATACCAGTATTTTAGATTTGCTGGATATTGCTGATGAGTACGATCTACGCGAATTGATCACCAAGGTTCCAGAATTGACCATTGATTCTCAAGATGAAAATGGTGAATATGTAAGCCTGCGGGTTCGATTTGCCTTGATCAGACGGGAGTCAGGCTTTATATCAGGGCTGGTAGCAGTGCTGCATGATACAACGGAGCAGGACAAGGAAGAACGGGAGCGTCGGCTTTTCGTTTCCAATGTTAGCCATGAATTGCGGACGCCTCTAACCAGTGTAAAATCCTATCTAGAAGCCTTGGATGATGGCGCTCTGTCAGAGCCTGTTGCACCTGAATTTGTCAAAGTCTCACTAACTGAGACAAACCGGATGATGCGGATGGTGACGGACTTACTTAGCTTATCGCGGATTGATAATAATACCAGCCATCTGGATGTTGAGCTGACCAATTTTACGGCCTTTATCACCTATATCCTCAACCGTTTTGATAAGATAAAAAATCAGGATGAGACCAAAAAATATGAGATTATTAGGGATTATTCAATTACGCCGATTTGGGTAGAGATTGATACGGATAAGATGACCCAGGTGATTGATAATATCATGAACAATGCCATCAAGTATTCACCTGATGGTGGGACGATTACGGTTTCTGTGAGAACAACAGACGTCCAGCTGATTCTTTCGATTTCCGATGAAGGTTTGGGCATTCCCAAGCAGGATCTGCCAAAGATTTTTGATCGTTTCTATCGGGTGGATAAGGCCCGCAGTCGAGCCCAGGGAGGAACGGGCTTGGGTCTGGCTATTGCTAAAGAAATTATCAAGCAGCATCATGGCTTTATCTGGGCTAAGAGCGAGTACGGTAAGGGTTCGACCTTTACCATCGTCCTTCCTTATGATAATGACGCTGTCCGTTTGGATGACTGGGAAAATGAAGAGAATATAGAAAGTGAACATGACTAAGGGATTTCAATATAGTATTCTAGCATCGGGCTCGAGCGGCAATTGCTTTTATCTGGAAACAGCCCAAAAACGCTTGCTTGTTGATGCTGGTTTATCAGGGAAAAAGATTACGAGCCTTTTGAGTGAAATTGATCGCAAACCAGAGGATTTAGATGCTATTTTGGTCACCCATGAGCATAAGGATCACATCCATGGTGTGGGGGTTTTGGCGCGTAAGTACAATCTAGACATTTATGCCAACGAAGCAACCTGGCGAGCGATGGAAAAGGACTTGGGCAAGCTAGATGCCAGTCAGAAGCATATCTTTGAAATGGGGAAGATGAAGACTTTTGGCGATTTAGATGTCGAAAGTTTTGGAGTTAGCCACGATGCGGCTGCTCCTCAGTTTTACCGCTTTATGAAGGATGACAAGAGCTTTGTCATGCTGACGGATACGGGCTATGTCAGTGACCGCATGGCTGGAGTGATTGAGAATGCGGATGCTTATTTGATTGAGAGCAACCATGATATCGAGATTCTCCGGAGCGGTGCCTATCCGTGGAGTCTGAAACAGCGGATCCTGTCTGACTTGGGGCACTTATCCAACGAAGACGGTGCAGAGACCATGATTCGCACCCTTGGCAATCGCACCAAGCGCATCTATCTGGGGCATTTGAGTAAGGAAAATAATATCAAGGAGCTGGCTCATATGACCATGGTCAATCAACTGGCTCAAGCTGACTTGCCAGTGGGGCATGATTTCCAAGTCTTTGATACTTCTCCTGATACAGCGACGCCTTTGGTAAATATCTAATCGTCAGTCGCTCAGAAAGAGAGTAGGACAGAAATCGGTAATTCGTTAGAATTCGATTTCGTCGTCCCACCTCCGCACAG
>CAJPQE010000121.1:0-4113 GCA_905372795.1 Streptococcus cristatus
CTGGATGTAGATGCCAAGGAGGAGCTTAAGCGAGCTCTGAAAGAATACAAGGGCAGCATCCTCATGGTCTGCCATGAGCCTGATTTCTATGAAGGCTGGATGGACCAAATCTGGGACTTCAATCAATTAACTTAAAAAGCTATTAAGGCGGTTTTGCTTGCAGAGACGAGGGATATTCGCTCAGTCATTTGTAAACAGCCGCTTTTAATAGCTTTAGTTTTTAATGTCAAATAGTTGCAAATGCAACTGTATTGTGTTATACTTCTTCTTGTTGGGAGTTCTGAATTTTCTGTAAGATATGATCCAGTTGAAAGAGTTCAGATGAAGTCAGTTGATGCAGACTAGCCTGAATATATCTGTCCTCGTAGCCAATCAGCTTATCATATACTTTTAGTGCAGGAGTCAGTGGATAGAGCTCCTTGAATTTCTTGTTTTGAGCTTTGGTCTTTTTGACAATTAAGCCCCTTTCTTCTAGCTTTCGAAGAGAGCGGCTTAGGGTAGTCTTGTCAATCTGAACCAGCTCTGCCAGCTGAGATTGATGGATGGCGGGATGTTCGACAATGCGAGTAAGAATGAGAAAGAGATTGTTATCAAGCCCGTATTGGCTAGCTTCTTGATTCATTCTCATCATGGCTTGACGGGAGATAAATCCCATTTGACGAAATAACTGACGATAATCCATAAGAACTCCTTTGATAGTTGCATTTACAATGATTATATAATAAAGCAAGGACGGAAACAAGTATGTGGTATAAAAAATATTTGCAAGAGTTGGACACGCTAGAGTTTTACAAGCTTTTAAAACTGCGAATCGATATCTTTGTCGTCGAGCAAGAGCGAATCTACCATGAATTGGATGAGAAGGATCTAACAGCTATGCACCTTTTCCATGTAAATAAGCAAGAGGAAATAGATGCTTATGCCCGCGTGTTTGAGGAAGATGAAAAAGTCGTTTTTGGTCGCCTTGTGACGGCCCCGTCAGCCCGGGGAAAGGGCCTAGGGAATAGATTGGTAGAGGAAATATTGATTCTTTGCGAAAAAAATTGGCCGGGAAAAATGATTGAAATTGAGGCTCAGGAGCAAGTCGTGGGGCTTTATGAAAAATTCGGCTTTGTAAGTCAAGGAGAGCCCTTTATCTTTGAATCGACGCCTCATATCAAAATGATTTACAAAAAATAACAAAATCCAGTTGAAGAACCGCTCATAATGACGGTGTCTCAACTGGATTTTATTTTTTAAAACATAGAGTATTCATCGGCTAACATGACCGTCTCTCTGCCGTCATTATCCACAACGTAGATCATGCGAGGGTAGAATGGGTCAAATTTATAGGTAAAATCAAAGGAGATGAGTGTATCAAGATGGTCCTCAGAGAAGCGAAAAGTCAGCTTCCCTTGGTTATTGATCAACTCGAAGCGAATCAGATTATTCAAAGGGAAGACATCTTTAAGGAAGTTGTCGATAATGTACCAGAAAGTGTCAATCACATCATCTGGAAGGCTAGTGATAGCGCCAAAGCTGGCATAGCGACCACGTGTATTGGTAAAAGCCATGAGACTCACTCCTTTCTGGAAACCTAGCTGCGGTAGACCAAATATCAGTCATTTAGTGTGACACAGCAATATTGTTGGTTCTATCATACAAGAAATAAGTAGGAATTGCAAGAAATTGCTTTTTTGCTGGACGAAGGTCTTTTGAGAAAGAAAGCAAGAAAAAAGAGCTTGCGCTCTTTGACAACTTTATCGATTCTTTAGTTCAACATAACGTTTGTACCAAATTTTCACATAAGCATCGGAGAAAGGACCGCGTTCGTTGTTGATCCAGTCAACCAGAATCTTGACGTTTTCCTTGAGAATGAAATCCAAATCATCCGAATAGTTCATTTGCCTCTTATGGCGCTCATACTCTTCCACATCAAGCAGCCGTTTTTCTCCGTCTGTGAAGACCTTGACATCTAAATCATAGTCGATATACTTAAGGGCTTCATTGTCCAGATAATAGGGGCTGGCAAGGTTGCAGTAGTATGAAGTGCCATTATCACGAATCATGGCAATGATATTAAACCAATATTTCTTATGAAAATAGACAATGGCAGGCTCTCGTGTTACCCAGCGCCGGCCATCACTTTCTGTTACCAGTGTGTGGTCATTAACGCCAATAATGGCATTTTCTGTTGTCTTTAGTACCATGGTATCTCGCCAAGTGCGGTGAAGATTCCCATCATGCTTATAACTTTGAATTGTAATAAAGTCGCCTTCTTTGGGAAGTTTCATAACCTACCAACTTTCTACAATTTTTAAGTTTATCCTCTTTATTGTAACATATTTTCATAAAAATGCCTAAGTTTTCATAGAAAATCTTAAAGATATTCTCTTAGAGCGCTGGCAATGTCCGAAAAATCATAGCCTTTGCGGGCCAGAGCTTGGGTCAGACGCTGTTTTAAGTCGTAGCCCTCGTACTTTTTGGAGTACTTGCGGTATTGTTTGTCTAGCTCTTTATAGAGCAGTTCTTGCTGGTTTTCTTGGTCTTCTTCGATTTCTAAATGCTGGAAGGCTTCTTTGGCCTGTCCATAGGAAAAACCTTTGTTTATCAGAGCTTGGAGGATTTTATCTTGCAAGGCCTTGCTGGGCAGTTTTCCCTGGTATTTTTTGAGTAACTTTTCGGCAACCTTATCTGTTAATTCAGCGAAATCAAACTGGTTCAATTCTTCATCAATGATAGTGCTAGAAATCCCTTTTTGACTGAGTTTTTGCTTGAGAACAAAAGCGCCTTTGTCACCAGTGAGAAGGTTGGATTGGATAAAAGAATTGGCATATTTTCTGTCGTTGATCCAATTATCCTTTTTTAGATTGTCCAAGACCTGACTGATGATTTCTGGTTGGATGTCGTGCTGGGTTAGGTAGTCCTTGATTTCCTTGGCAGTCCTTTGCTTGAAGGAGAGATGGTAGAGAGCTAGATTTTTTCCATAGGAAAATTGGGCGTAAGTTTGAATCTCTTTCAACTCTTGCTCCGTGATTTCCATCCCTTTAGATAGCATGAAGCGGACAATAGTGTCTTCTGTAATATAGAGCTTTTCGCTGTCGTCCAACTCCAAGAGGTAGAGCCGTTTTTTCTTTTCGATTTTTGTGATTTTCATACTAGTCCTTTCACTTGGACGATATTTTAGTGTAGAGTCATTCATCGTCTCTCTGACTCTATTCGCAGTTGTCGAGAGATTTTCATGATTTAGACTATTTTCTCATCTTTATTGTAACATATTCTCAACGAATCGACTCTAGCGTGGTATAATAGAGGCATGAATGTAAAAGTGAAGCAAAGAATCCCTCTGAAAATCAAAAAAATGGGAATCAATGGGGAAGGAATTGGATTTTATAAGAAAACGCTGGTTTTTGTGCCGGGGGCTTTGAAAGGCGAGGAAGTCTACTGTCAGGTGACCAAGGTACAGCGGAATTTTATTGAAGCCAAGCTCCTCACCATCAACAAACGGTCAAAATTTCGGGTGGAAGCGCCGTGTGAGATTTATGAAAGCTGCGGAGGCTGTCAAATCATGCATCTCCACTATGACAAGCAGTTGGAGTTTAAGGAAGATTTGCTGCGTCAAGCTCTTAAAAAGTTTGCACCAGCTGGCTACGAAAACTATGAAATCCGTCCGACCATCGGTATGCAGGAGCCGCTCTATTACAGGGCTAAGCTGCAGTTTCAGACTCGGAAGTTTAAGGATGAGGTCAAGGCAGGGCTCTATGCCCAGAATTCCCACTATCTGGTCTCGCTGAAAAACTGTCTGGTTCAGGACAAGGTAACGCAGGCTATTGTCAATAAGGTGGCTCGGCTGTTAGGCAAGTATAGGCTACCTATCTATGATGAGCGCAAGACTGCTGGAGTGCGAACAGTCATGATTCGCAGGGCCAGAAAGACGGGTCTGGTGCAGATGATTTTTGTGACAGGGCGCAAGCTAGACTTTTCTCCAGTCGTTCGAGACCTAGTGGCTGAATTTCCCGAGCTGGAGACAGTGGCGGTCAATTATCATACGAGCAAGTCCAGTGAGATTTATGGGGATAAGACAGAGATTATCTGGGGCGAGAAGGCTATCCAAGAAGGAGTGCTGGACTATGA
>CAJPQE010000122.1:0-3894 GCA_905372795.1 Streptococcus cristatus
GGAAGAGACCAAGTTTGCATGGACAAAAGCAGAATTTGATGCGCTCAAAGAGGGGGATATTTTGAAAAGAGGTGCAGGCGGAACAAAATACGATGATATCATTCGTGACCACGGCAAACCAACTGACGAAACCATTTCCACCGGCAGCGATTATGAAAGAAAAACCGTCTCCTACATAACAAAAGGAAGAGAGTATCAGATCGTCATCCTAACTTTTTCAAAAAACGAAGACGGATCTTTCCTGCTGACTAGCAAGATAGCAACAGGTTTAGAATAAGCTAAACTTTCTCGCCGACGGCTGTTTTTCTTAGAGCAATATTAGAAAGAACTCTAGCCGTCAGTCGCATTTGACTGTTTACTAGCACTTTACAGATCATGTCTATCAATTAATGCACAAAATTATGCAAAAGTCTCAAAAACATTTTGGGTGAATTTTGGGCGGATACTTGCAAAATAGATTTCCAGAAAGGATATATATGATAACACGAGAATTTGATACCATCGCTGCCATTTCGACCCCTCTTGGGGAAGGAGCCATCGGCATCGTCAGACTAAGCGGGACTGACAGCTTTGCTATTGCCAAAAAAATCTTTAAAGGCAAGGATCTAAGCAAAGTGACCAGCCACACGCTCAACTACGGGCATATCATCGACCCTCAAAATCAAGAGATTCTGGATGAGGTCATGGTCGGCGCTATGCGCTCTCCTAAGACTTTCACGCGTGAGGATATCATCGAGATCAACACCCACGGTGGGATTGCGGTGACTAATGAAATCCTGCAGCTGGCTATCCGCGAGGGGGCTAGAATGGCAGAGCCTGGCGAATTTACCAAGCGAGCCTTTCTCAACGGGCGCGTGGATTTGACTCAGGCTGAGGCCGTCATGGACATCATCCGGGCCAAAACCGATAAAGCCATGAACAACGCTGTCAAGCAGCTGGACGGCTCTCTTTCTGACCTTATCAACAGCACCCGTCAGGAAATTCTCAACACACTGGCTCAGGTCGAGGTCAACATCGACTATCCTGAGTACGACGATGTTGAGGAAGCAACGACGGAAATCATTCGTGAAAAAACGCTAGAATTTGAGCAACTTCTGACCCATCTTCTCAAAACTGCGCGACGAGGCAAGATTCTTCGCGAAGGTATTTCTACTGCTATCATCGGTCGACCTAATGTTGGCAAATCCAGCCTTCTCAACAATCTTCTGCGCGAGGACAAGGCTATTGTGACCGATATCGAGGGAACAACTCGTGATGTGATCGAGGAGTATGTCAATATCAACGGCGTACCGCTCAAGCTCATTGACACAGCAGGGATTCGGGAAACGGATGATCTTGTGGAGCAGATTGGCGTTGAGCGCTCCAAAAAAGCCTTGCAGGAAGCTGACTTGGTTCTCTTGGTTCTCAATGCCAGCGAGCAACTAACTGACCAAGACCGCCAATTGCTTGAAATCAGCCAAGACAGCAATCGCATCGTCCTGCTTAACAAGACTGACCTTGAAGAGAGGATTGAACTGGATCAGCTGCCAGCAGATGCTATCAAGATATCCGTTCTCCACAACCAAAATATTGATAAAATCGAGGATCGCATCAATCAGCTCTTCTTTGAGAATGCTGGAATTGTCGAGCAAGACGCCACCTATCTGTCCAATGCCCGCCACATCTCTCTCATCGAAAAGGCTGTCGAAAGCCTTCAAGCCGTCAATCAGGGACTGGAACTAGGCATGCCTGTAGATCTCCTCCAAGTCGATCTGACCCGCACTTGGGAAATCCTTGGCGAAATCACTGGTGACGCTGCGCCAGACGAGCTTATCACCCAGCTCTTCAGCCAATTCTGCCTAGGAAAATAATATGGGAGTCACAGAGTTTATCAAAGCAAAAAATCTAGGCGAATACCTAGAAAGTCGAAAGAATGGACAAGTCAGAGAGCGCATCCAAAAACGCAGCTGGTTGGAGATTCTCCTTCACAAAGCCCGTACTACCAAAATAAATCCTGAAAATCACCAAAAAGCGAAGAAAACGAAACACGGTTCTTGAAAAACAGAACCGTGTTTGTTTGTCTATTCAATCTAACTGAATATTTGCCTAATCATGAAGCGAGGCACTCTCCTTGTCCCAAACTATTTTTCTATTTAGATACATCTTCATCGGACTTGAGTCAGCACTCCGTCTTGCATTTCATAGACCTTGTCAACCTCGTTCAGTAGGCGGGTATCATGGGTAACCATGACCACACTCTTGTTGAATTTTTGAGTCACTTCTTTAAGTAGATGGACCACGCGCTTAGCCCGCTCTGTATCCAGACTAGCTGTCGGCTCATCAGCCAAGATAATATCAGGGCTATTGTAAAGTGCTCGGGCGATAGCAGCTCGCTGCCGTTCTCCGCCGGACAATTCTTTCGGATACTGCTTGAGAGTTCCTTTTAAATCTAGCAACTCAATCAGACTGTCTAGATCCGTCCTTTCCTTTTTAGATAAGCGGTCAATCAGCTGGAACTGGTCTTCGATTTTCAAAAAAGGTATGAGATTGGAAGCCTGCAAAATAAAGCCGAAATCATTGAAACGCAGGGCTGCCCTTTCCTTTTCCTTGAGCTGGGAAGTATCTTTCCCATGCAGGAGAATCTGCCCTTTTGAGGGAGTTTGCAAATGGCCCAGCAAGGTAAGAAAGGTTGTTTTACCCGAGCCTGATGGCCCAATAATAGCTACAAATTGCCCCGCTTCCAGTTGGAAATCAGTTGGTTTCAGGGCTTGAACCAGCGTATGTCCCTGACCATATTCTTTTGTAACCCCTTTTAGTTCTATAATTGACATTTACTCACCTCCAATCGCTGTGATAGGGTCAATTTTCAGAACCCGATGAATGGACAAGAGCCCGCCAGCAAGTGACATGAAAACAATCAGGACAATCAAGCCAGCATAAGCTCGCCAATCACTGTAAAAAGGCATAGAGGCCGGCAAGACTAGCTGGGTTCCCAAGAGAGCCAAAACAGCTAAGCTGATTCCCAGAGTGGATAGGATGAAAATCTGCCAGAAAATAGAAGCAATAATCTTCCCACTGGCAATCCCTTGGGCCCGCATAATACCGTAAAGTTGAGTCTTCTGAATGGTAATGATGTACATGAAAATTCCCAATACTAAAAAGGTAATAAGAACCATGGCCCCAATCATAAAGGAAAAAGTCAGAACCTGAGGCTGATAACCAGGGATATTTTCTATAAAATCACTCATAGAAAGCTGACTGAGCCCTGTTTCTTCAATTTTTTGACTATCTTTGACCACAAGTGCGCTGATATTCTTAACCTGACTAGAGCCGTACTTTAATTCCCTGAAATCATCTAGATCCATAAAAATTACAGGTTGCGTAAAGAAGCTATTATCCTCTGTGAAACCAACAACCTGATAGAGGCGCTCACTGCCATTGAGCTGAAGCTGATCGCCTAGTTTCACACCTTTTTGCTGGAGACGCTTATCCGCAATGACTTCATAAGCATTCTCAGCAGGACGCCCCTCAATAATGTCAGGCGCTAGAAAACTATCCCAAGAGAGACCAAAAACTTGAGCGTTGAGTTTATCCGTCCCATCTTCATAATTGGCCACTGCTGCCGTCTGTCCCAAAGCCGCAATTGAGTCCCCTTGAAGCAGGCTACTATACTCCTCTTCCTTTAGAGTCGAAGCAACCAGATTCTTATTGGCATACTCTGACAAGACGATTGACTCAGCCTGCCATTGGTCCAAAGCCAAGCGATTGAGCCTAGCCAAGCCGACGGAAAGACTGGATAAAAAGAAAACCATATAGGTAATAAGAAAGACCACAGCAACCACTAAACGATAGCGTCCACGGCTGTAGACAATCTCTTTAAAAGCTAAAAACAAAGCTGTCCTCCTTTGAGATATT
>CAJPQE010000123.1:0-3799 GCA_905372795.1 Streptococcus cristatus
ACCACTTACTGCTCCAAATTAACCACTTACTGAAAGTCCCTTGTTTCTTTTCAAGAAATTGTTATAATGAAGATAGAAAGAGGGGAGGAGTGCTTATGAAGATTCGGATTGAGCTAGACGATCGTTTGGCTGATACAGAATTGGTGATTCGAGTATCGCGGATTGATGAGAGGATTCAGAAGATTCAAGATGCTTTGAATGAAGCGACTGCTCCAGCCATTCTCTTTTATAAGGAAAATAGTGAATATTTTGTGGACTTGGCGGAGATTCTCTTTTTCGAGACCGATGGAGCCAAAATCTTTGCCCACGCGCGCAATGATGCCTATGAGGTCAAGTTGAAACTCTATGAGCTGGAGGAGTTGCTGCCCCGCTATTTTTGCAGAATTTCCAAATCAACCATTGCTAATGCTAGGGCGATTTATTCTCTAGAGAAGTCTTTCTCGGGTACCAGTTCCGTCCAGTTTTCTGAAACGCATAAGAAAGTGCATGTTTCAAGGCATTATTATCAATTACTAAAAGAAAAGTTAAGTGAAGTGAGGTAATCATCATGAAAAAAACAATTCTAGGCGTCGGTTTTTTGGTTTTAGCCGGCTGGATTTTGCTTCAGGGAAACTTTGGTATTCCTATGTTCAATTTTAATATCTGGCCTCTGCTTTTGGTCGGCATGTTTGCGTATTTTGCCTTGGAGAATTTCTTGGAGCGAGATTTTGGTGCTGCTCTGATCATGACGATTATTGCTCTGGTAATTGCTAATTCTGTCTATCACTTCTTGGCAATCTCTACAGGCACCTTGATAATGGGTGGTATTTTGGCCTGTATTGGGCTCAATATGATTTTCAAGCCAAGAAGGATCTGGGGTGTTCGTTATTTGTCTAGCAAGGGCTTGTCTACAACAGAAGGAGAGATTTCCTTTGGGAGTGGGACTCGCTATATCAACTCGGATAATTTTATCCATGATAAAGTAGAGTGTGCTTTTGGCAGTGCGGCCGTCTATTTTGATAATGCCAGAATTTTAGGTGATTCTGCTAGTTTTGATGTGGAAGTATCTTTCGGCAGTGCGGTGCTTTACATTCCAAGCAACTGGCGAGTAGAGCTAAATGTGGACAATGCTTTCGGTACAGTGGTCAATCCGCATAATGTAAATGAGAAAGACAAGACTTTATATGTGCGCGGCAATGTTGCCTTTGGCTCTTTGAAGATTGTTTACATTTAAGAAAACGGATTATTGGTTAGAAATTGCAAAGTTTGGGAAAATGTACTTGCCAAACGTCAAGTTTTTTGATAATATAGTACGGTATGTGGTGCTAGCACATCCGTAATATTAGATCTAATAGGAGGAAACACACTAATGGCTAAAGTATGTTACTTTACAGGTCGTAAGACTGTATCTGGAAACAACCGCTCTCACGCGATGAACCAAACAAAACGCGCTGTTAAACCAAATCTTCAAAAAGTTACTGTTTTGATCGACGGAAAACCTAAAAAAGTTTGGGCTTCAGCTCGCGCGCTTAAGTCAGGTAAAGTTGAACGCGTTTAATACATGAAAGGGATTGGAAAGATTTATTCCTTCCCTTTTTTGTTGTTGAATTTTCAGACTAGACAGCTTATTTCTATCCTTCCTCTTTTACACCCTGTCTAAAATATGGTAAAATAAACTATAAAATACTTTTGAGGTACAAGTGATGACTGTAAAAATCAATACAAAAGATGGTCAAATTGAGCTGACTGATGACGTAATTGCAACCATCGTCGGCGGTGCAGCAACCGAAATTTTTGGTGTGGTTGGAATGGCCAGTAAAAATGCAATTAAAGACAACTTTCAAGCTCTTTTGGGTAAAGAAAACTATGCCAAGGGTGTGGTAGTAAAAACGTCTGAGGATGGTGGTATTGCAGTTGATGTTTATACCGTTTTGAGCTACGGCATTAAAATTAGTGAAGTTTCCAAAAATATCCAAGAACGCGTTAAGTTTAGTTTGGAAAATCAACTTGGGATCACTGCCCATACAGTGAATGTCTATATCCAAAATATTAAAGTTGTAGGAGAATAATCGTGTCAAATATTACTACTAGTTTATTTCAAGAAATGGTGCAGGCGGCATCAACTCGTTTAAATAAACAGGCTGAATATGTCAATTCTTTAAATGTTTTCCCAGTTCCAGATGGTGACACAGGAACCAATATGGGCATGACCATTGAAAATGGTGCCAAAGAAGTAGCGGATAAGTCAGCTTCAACAGTTGGTGAAGTGGCCGCTATCTTTGCCAAGGGACTCTTGATGGGTGCGCGTGGGAACTCTGGTGTTATCACGTCACAACTCTTCCGTGGTTTTTCACAAAGCGTAAAAGGAAAAGATGAGCTTGATGGACAAGCTTTGGCTCTTGCCTTCCAGTCTGGTGTAGAAGTAGCCTATAAGGCTGTTATGAAGCCAGTTGAGGGAACAATTCTGACTGTTTCTCGTGGTGCGGCCATCGGTGCTAAAAAGAAAGCTGAAGCGACAAATGATGCTGTCGAAGTTATGAAAGCGGCTCTTGAAGGAGCAAAGGCTGCCCTTGCTAAAACGCCAGATATGTTACCAGTTCTCAAAGAAGTTGGCGTTGTGGACTCTGGTGGTCAAGGTTTGGTCTTTATCTATGAAGGCTTCCTTTCTGCCCTGACTGGCGAATACATCGCATCAGAAGATTTTCAAGCGACTCCGGCTACGATGACTGAGATGATCAATGCTGAACACCACAAGTCTGTAGCAGGCCACGTGGCAACAGAAGACATCACTTTTGGTTATTGTACAGAAATCATGGTGGCCTTGAAGCAAGGACCAACCTATGTCAAGGACTTTGACTATGATGAATTCCGTAATTATTTGAATGAGCTTGGAGATTCCTTGCTGGTAGTTAATGATGATGAAATCGTGAAAGTGCACGTTCATACAGAAGATCCAGGTCTTGTTATGCAAGAAGGACTGAAGTATGGTAGCCTTGTCAAGGTAAAAGTGGACAACATGCGTAACCAGCACGAAGCCCAGCTTGAGAAGGAAGAAAAAGCTATCAAGCCAGCTGAAGAAAAAGAATATGCTATTATCGCTGTAGTAGCTGGTGACGGCCTTGCTGAAATCTTCAAGGCTCAGGGTGTGGACTATATTATTTCTGGCGGTCAGACTATGAACCCTTCTACAGAGGACTTTATCAAGGCTGTTGATCAGGTCAATGCGCGCAATATCATTTTCCTACCTAACAATAAAAATATCTTCATGGCGGCTCAATCTGCAGCAGAAGTGCTTGAGCAACCAACGACAGTGATTGAAACACGCACGCTTCCTCAAGGTTTGACAAGCCTTTTGGCCTTTGATAGTGGAAAAACAATCGAAGAGAACCATGAGCGAATGACAGCTGCCTTGAGCGACGTGGTCAGCGGTAGCATTACGACTGCAGTTCGTGATACGACGATTGATGGCCTCGAAATCCATGAAAATGATAACTTGGGTATGGTTGATGGCAAAATCCTTGTGTCAAATCCAGATATGTTAACAACTCTGAAGGCAACCTTTGCGAAGATGTTGGATGAAGACAGTGAGATTGTTTCCATCTATATCGGTGAAGATGGTGACGAGGAATTGGCAAATGGCCTGGCTCAAGATCTGATGGAAGAATATGAAGATCTAGAAGTTGAGATCCACCAAGGAAATCAGCCAGTTTATCCATATATTTTCAGTGTAGAATAATTTATTTGGGAGTGGGACAGAAATCGGTCATTCGTTAGAATTCGATTTCGTCGTCCCACCTCCGCACAGTTGAGTAGGGCTGTA
>CAJPQE010000124.1:0-3730 GCA_905372795.1 Streptococcus cristatus
ACATGGGCTTATATACGATAGCTGCTTTTGTTTTTGCTGCCATCTTTGGTTTAGTGATTGGGTATGTAGGGATCTCGGTTAAGATGAAAGCATCTAAAGAAGCCGCGGAACTTACTCTTTTAAATGCTGAACAAGAAGCAACCAATTTACGCGGTCAGGCAGAACGCGAAGCGGATTTGATTGTCAAAGAAGCGATGCGCGAAACCAGTTCGCTTAAAAAAGAAGCACTTTTGGAGGCAAAAGAAGAAGCCAGAAAATATCGTGAAGAGGTTGATGCAGAATTTAAGTCTGAGCGTCAAGAGTTAAAACAAATTGAAAGCCGCTTAACAGAGCGTGCAAGTAGTCTTGACCGCAAAGATGACAATTTAACCAACAAGGAAAAGACTTTGGAGCACAAAGAACAAAGTCTTACTGATAAAGCTAAACACATTGATGCGCGTGAAGCACAAGTAGCTGAGCTAGAGCAGCAAAAAGAAGCTGAGCTTGAGCGGGTAGCATCCCTGACTCAGACGGAAGCGCGTGAGATTATCTTGACCAAGACCGAGGACAAGCTGTCCAAGGAAATTGCGACTCGTATTCGGGAAGCGGAGCAGGATATCAAAGAGCGCTCTGACAAGGTGGCCAAGGATATCTTGGTTCAAGCTATGCAGCGGATTGCTGGTGACTATGTGGCTGAGCAGACCAATTCAACGGTTCATCTGCCTGATGACAGCATGAAGGGACGGATTATCGGACGTGAAGGTCGCAATATTCGAACCTTTGAAAGCTTGACAGGGATTGATGTTATCATTGATGATACGCCTGAAGTGGTTACTCTTTCAGGTTTCGATCCAGTTCGCCGTGAGATTGCTCGGATGACTATGGAAGCTCTTCTCAAGGATGGTCGGATTCATCCGGCTCGTATCGAGGAATTGGTCGAAAAGAATCGCTTAGAGATTGATAACCGTATTCGAGAGTATGGTGAAGCCGCAGCCTATGAAATCGGAGCACCAAACTTGCATCCTGATTTGATGAAAATCATGGGTCGCTTGCAGTTCCGTACTTCCTACGGACAAAATGTTCTCCGCCACTCGATTGAGGTTGCCAAACTTGCTGGAGTTATCGCTGGAGAGTTGGGTGAAAATGCGAACTTGGCTCGTCGTGCTGGTTTCCTCCATGATATTGGCAAGGCCATCGATCGAGAAGTAGAAGGCAGCCACGTGGAAATTGGAACTGAGTTGGCTCGCAAGTATAAGGAGCATCCGGTTGTTATCAATACGATTGCTAGCCACCACGGAGATGTGGAACCTGAGAGCGTCATTGCAGTCATCGTTGCAGCAGCTGATGCCCTAAGTGCAGCTCGTCCAGGAGCTCGTAGTGAGTCGCTGGAAAGCTACATCAAGCGATTGCATGATTTGGAAGAAATTGCGAACAGCTTTGAAGGAGTTAAGACAAGCTTTGCTCTTCAAGCAGGTCGTGAAATCCGGATCATGGTCAGTCCAGAGAAAATCAAGGATGATAAGATTACAATCTTGGCGCATGATGTGCGTGAAAAGATTGAAAATAACTTGGAGTATCCAGGAAATATCAAGGTCACAGTCATTCGCGAAATGCGAGCAGTTGATTATGCTAAATAAAGTACTAGGACCTTGTCCTAGTCTTTTTTGAAAAGCTGAGGAAACGAATAAAGAAAGGAGACGTAATGGTAGAAATTATCGACAATGATTTATATGCCCAAAATGCGAGAAATTGCCAATTAAGCGGAGATCAAAAAAAGCAAGAAGCAGATAATGTGGGCGCAAAAATAGAGCGATTAGAAGCCGCAAAGAAAATTTTAGACGAACAGCTCGTTCTACTAAATAAGAGTATCGATGATGCAGAAAAAGTTTTTAATAGTCCTGCAGGTGATATCTCTGTTGATAGTTCTTGGAAAGGAGATTTGAAAAAGCAATGTAAATTTCATTTTGAGCGTGGCGTTACAAATCTAACCGACATGGAAAATAATTATCAGGATACCTTGAAAAATATCAATGGTGAATTAGTGAAATTGAAAGCTTCTCAGTTAGATTTATTGGGAGCGGCACAGAGTTTTTGGGATCAAGCTCAGTCTTGGTGGAATTCCATTCAATAAAAGGAGGAAATATGTCTCAAGATAAAGTAGGTGTACAACCCGAAGAATGGTCTAGTGTTGTCAGTAATGCTAAGAAAAGTGTTCATGGGCTAGTAGCTTTGTCAAAAAAAGAAGTTAGCTCGACAACTCTTTCTCGTTTTAAAAAATTTAATACAATTCAAGATACTTGGAACTCAGCCTTGACTGCTTATAAAACGTATGGAGAAGCAAGAGCAGATATGATGGCTAAGATGGGTGAGAAAATCATTGAGGATGATGCTGTCTATGCTAGTCAAATTGATAAGAATAAGAATTATGTGAGGTTTAATTAATGGCAGATACTCAAGAGTTGGAGGACTTTCGCACAGTCTTGTCTACGTGGCCGGATACTGATTTCGAAATAACAGATACTATTATCAAATTCGGAGATTTTCTGGGAGCACGGCCCCCTTTGATGAGAGAATTATACAAGTTAATCAAGCTGAAAGGATCTCAATACGAATACAATTCTTTGCTTGGAACGACTATTCTTTTTACCCGTACTCAGAACGGTCAGATGACCTTCTCTTTTAACGGAGAAGAGCAGGTGTGGTCGGAAGATACATTTTTTCTATTTTTGGCTATTCTAGACGTCTATTTTGGAAAGATTTATCCGATTGGTTCAGTTGTTGAGCTTGATTTGGATTTGCTGAACAGTGAGCTTAAGGAAATGTTTTCTGAGGAGCCAGGAGCGTTGGTCATGCTGACTGGACGCAAGGCACCGTTAGCAGAAGGTTTTGACCCTTATGTGATCGATTATTTTGGCCGAGTATGGCCATTTGGTGAAGTTGCTGCTTTTCCGCCTGTATTTGTTAGCAACATGATGATCAAGAATGTTGTTCATTTTGGCTATGAAAATGAATGGGAGGAAAGAATTTCAGAAGAAGTCATTCGCCAGACTTATATCAAAAGCCACCAGTTGTCAACAGCCTTTATGACTAGGGTAGATCAGTTGGCTTATTTAGCCTTTTTGAATGAGAAGTTAGTAGAGAAGGAGGGATTAGATGAGTGATGAATTTCATGTTGATATAGCAGAACTATACGATGTTTTTAAGGAAATCCAATCGCAATCTAAAAAAATAATTAGTAGTTTAGAAGCTGCTAAAAGCTCTTATAATTCTGTGATCACTTCTAATTCCATGTATGGTAATGTGGGGCAAGCAATCGCAGGCGAGATTAATAGTTCGCATAATATGTTGCTAATGCAGCTAAAGGATCTTCTATACAGTCTGCAAAGTGACTTTGCTAAGGAAGTGGAGAGCTTTCAATCAGCGACTGGTGAGAAGTCAAGTACTGCTGTACTGAATCAAGGTATTTTGAAGACTACAGGAGACTATTTTGATACGCTAAAAGGTGAGATTGACCAAATTCGGAAAACAATCAATAGCGCGACAGATAGTGTCAGTGATTTGATCTCTGTAACCAGTGATGCTCGGAACTATGAGTATTTTGGAGGTAATCTCTCGAATGCTAAGGAAGTGATAACGACTACGATAGAAAAAGTCTCAACCTGGGATGGCCAAGGCACCGCATTGGCAACGGAGACTAGTCTCCAATATCTGCAAGAATTGCTGGGTCAACTGCAGCAGACAAATGAGCTAG
>CAJPQE010000125.1:0-3693 GCA_905372795.1 Streptococcus cristatus
GAAGTAACAGCAAATAGCCGATACTTCTTTTTTTGTTGTCAAACATTCAAAAACGGAAAAGAGAATTTATGAAAGAACTGAAAAACACAGATAAAAAAGTATTGGCGCAAAGAGAAAGATTGGAAAGACCACCTATGAGGTTGTTGACCATTTCAATGAAAATACAACTGAAATAATGCAAGATAAACTTACAAGAATAATGCTGAGGGAGCTTAGGAGAAAATTGGATGAAAAAAAGATGATTTTGATTAAAAAGTCCTTGACAAGTAGCAACAGGAAAAACAGCGAAGTCTATGTCAGCTGAATACTACAAGATGGTAAGTCACGAAAAAAATCGCATGGATGAACCTAAAATGATTTGTCCATGCGATTTTTATATTTAAGGAACTATCGTAAGTAAAGGTTTATCTAGCAGAATAGAAATTCTTACGCTTCTTTCTTTTTGAGCAAGATGAGGCCACCACTTGTAGCCAGAAGAATCGTTGCAACTGTGAAGAGAGCAGAGTTTTCCTTGCTTCCTGTTTGTGGGAGCTGGGCCTGTTGTGTATTTGTTGCTTTTTGAGCTGCAGCGGTAGGCTGTGCTTCGCTTGTTTTCTGAGCGAGGCTTTCTAGTTGCTCTTCTTTTGCTTTCGGAGCTGTCGGTTTGTCAGCTGGTTTTCCTGCTTGTTTTGGCTGAGGTTTTTGGTTCAAAATTTCAACAATTTCGACACTTGGTTTGTGAGTGACAGGCATATCTTTCAGCTCAGCTAATTGATCGCCAAAGACAGCGTTCGATACCCAACGGTAGAAGTGAATGGTATGCAGACGATTGGTTGGATTTCCAGCATAAACGAAGAGCGGATGTTCCTTGTAATTACCAGAAATAGCAACGATTTTATTAGCTAATTTTTCGTTTCCTGGCCACCAGCCTGCAATGTAATAGTCACTGTCTGCAATAGTCGCCAAAGTCTTGAAGTTGGCAGGGGCTTTTGCGATCCAGTTTCCAGAATTAGAATAGAAGAGATCATTCTTCTTATAGCCGCTAGTCAATGGATCTTTATCGTCTATAATAGCCTTCATCAGGCCTTCAAAATCGCTGCCACCAGAGAATCTTTCCGCATCAAATCCATCTAGAACACCGAGTTTTTCAAGGCGTTGCATAGCAGAGCCACCCACTACAATGGTTGGTTTGCGACCAAGGATAGACTTGTCAAACTTGTTACTTTCAAGGACGATGACATCAGCTTCCTCAGGTGTATCGACAATATCAAAGCCTAGATTTTTCAGTGCCAGAGAGGTATGAGCAGGTGAGTCCACTCCTGCCCAGTAGAATTGATGAGGAGGTGCATAGACCTTCAGTGCTTTCAAGCTTGGCCCTTCTGGAACCTTATACAAGGCATCTCCATAAATAGCATAATCACCTAAAAGATTTGCAAAGGTGGATGTATCAACGATATAGCCATCTTCTGTCAGATAGACTTTCTTACCTTGGCGAATAGCTTGGTTGACAGCTTTGACTGCGCTGTCAGATGTATTAGCGATGACATAGTAAGGTGCTGAGTAGTTGATATCGCGCGTCCGAGTAGCACGGAGAGCAGTGACTTCACCGAGTTTGCCATCAAAGAGTTTATCTTTAAAAATAGGTTCAGCTTTAAAGCCTCTCATATCTGGGAAGTTTACCAAAAGTTCAGCATACATGGCAGCCCAGGCAGATTCGTTTGATCCTTTGTAGAGGATATGGTTGGCATAGCCACGCTTAGCTTGAGCCATATCGACAACCAGGTCGCCCTTCTTATAGTTGCCAACATCTTCCTTCAATTCTTGAATGACAACCCCATTTCTCTTGAAGTATTCAATCATATTAAAGGCTTGTTGGGAATCATTGTCTTTATCGAGACCCATTGGGATGACATAATAATCAGGGAAGAATTTTTTCTGACCATTTTTCACCCGTCCAACAACTTTGCCGTCAGGTCCGACCAACTCATTTTCAGCTTTTGGATCTTCAACCTTGTTGATGCCACGGAGATAGAAGTTGAGGCGCATTTCCATGAGCTTGTCAGGATTTTGGGACAGGTAAGAGATACCTCCGAGGACAGCGTGGTAGCCAGCCTTGTAGGATTCCTGATTGCCCTCAGGGATTTCAATGGTATGTCCTAATATGCCGTGGTACATGGCATAGACACCAGTGTAGCCGGAGAAGGAGTCATCCCAGCCATCGCCCCAGTCTAGTTTAGGGATGATATAGCTGTCATACTTAGAGTTAGCGACGCCAGCACGTCCCATGTGGTGGGCGTTTTCCAGCATATTTTCAGACAGAAGGTCGTATTCAAAGTTTGGATCGTGCGGCGGTGTCGCTGGCTCGATCAAGAATTCTTTAACGAATCCATGAATGTCATAAAGAGCAATTGGATTCCATTTGTTAATGAGTCCAGCTACGGTACGGGTTTCTGGGTTGGCCTGATAACTAGTGTCGCGGTTTGGATCGATTCCGTTGGCAAGAGCACGCGTATTGGCAACATCTCCGTCAGGATTTTCAGTAAAGTCAAAGAGGAAAATGAATTTCTTGAGGAGTTCTTTGACATTGAGGGTGATAGTTTTAGCAGCACCGTTGGCGTCAGTTGTTTGGAAAGAAATTTGCTCCTTGGTCGTAAAAGTATTGAAGAGCCCAGTGATAATGTCGATGGCTGGCTGTTCGTCAGCATGGGTGTTATTGATAAGGACTGGAAGTTTATAGTCCAGCGTACCATTTTTCAGAGCAGCTAACATTTCAGCTGGTTTGATCAAGGCCTGCGGATTAGTTGTGCTGAGATAGTCGTCAATGCTCTTTTGGTCGGAGCTGATGATACCCAACTTGATATCGCGACCCTGAGCACTCTTTCCGATGTTCTCAATCTGTACCAAGCGATCCGTTTTAGCATCTTGGAGACTCTTTTCAATAGCTGCCAGCATTTCATCGTGGGTATGGAAATCTTCGTAGGGACGAAGGACAATATTCTTGCGAATAGTCAGGCCAAGATCTTCGCTGGTTCCGACTAATTCATGAGTTCCCATAAAGTTGCGGTAGGTCCTACGGATATTGTTTGGTGTCCGCAGGCTTAAGTCTTGCCCAAATAATTCATTAAATTTTAGGGAAACTTTTAGGTCGTTTCCATCAGCTTTTTCTTCGACAGTGACAAATGGATCACCTGTGAAGCTTCCATCATCCATTTTCCAAGTTTTCCACCCGCTAATCGGCTTGTTATCCAGTGTCCAAGTGATTTTACCAGCTTGAGCGCCCTGTTCTTGAATAGTTTCTTCAATGCTGGCTTTTTCGGACATGTAAACTTTACTGTCGGCAAGCTGAATCTTGTTTTCTTGGGAGCTAGCTGCGCGGACTTCTGTTTTAGTCGTAGTGTCCAGTTTTTGGCTAGCATCAGCTGCTTTTTCATCTAGGGCTGTGGCAGGAAGACTTGGAGCCTTGCTGTCCGTAGCTTCAGATGGGCTGCTTTTCTCTAGTGAATCAGCTTGTGGAATAGTCGAAGGTTCTTCAGGCTTCTCTGTACTTGCAGGCTTAGTCTGATCTACAAGAGTACTGATTTTGCTGCTGTCTTGTGGAGGTTCAGCAGGGTTAAGCGTATCAGCTGCCGCATTTCCTTGAGCTAAAACAGCTAAGAGAACTGCAGCGGATAGGCTGAGGGCTTGAGTATATAAGCGTTTCTTATAAGAATTTTT
>CAJPQE010000126.1:0-3564 GCA_905372795.1 Streptococcus cristatus
TTTTATTTTTTTCTAAATATGAGTATTTTTCAACAGAGATAACATTATTATAGGCGCCATATCCTGAGCGACTAAATTTATAATTTTCTACAGGTAATTTTTCCAAAAATTGATATTCTTCAACATCTTCTTTGTTATAGGAATATTCTTTATTATTTGTATACCTCACCTTAATTTTGCCATCTATTCCCGGCTTAATTGATAAAACATCATCTGTCCGATTTTTCTGTTTTATAAAAATTAAAGTCTGTTTATTTTCCAAATTCGACTCCTCAAAACATATTGCTAAGTTTCATTTCTCCGCCACAAAAAACCAGCGAGCGCTCTTGTCGGTCGGCTCCTTGTCCTCAAAGTCCGCGTAAACCTTGACATTCTTAAAGCCAGCCTGCTCCAGCAAGATATCGTAAGTCAGAATCTCATAGGTCCGCTCCTCATGCACCTCATCGTGGCGCGTGAAGCGCCCATCCTCGTCTTGGACAAAGAAGGTCAGCTCATGCACGATGGAATGAGGCGGTTCGTCCGCATAAGAATCCCAGACCATGGCGAAGGTTTCAGCATTTTCATGATAAGAATAGCCTGGAAAAACCTCATCAATCTGGTAAATCGAGTGCACATCAAAGATAAAGCAGCCACCCTCATTTAGATGCTGGTAGACTTGAATGAAAACCTGACCGACATCGACTTCGTCCTCCATATAGCAAATCGAGTCTGAGTAACAAGTCACCAAATCAAACTGACCGATGCCGCTCAAATCCAGCATATTGCCTTGGATAAAGGGAATGTCCAAACCGGCCTCTCTGCTGCGCTTCTCTGCCAAATCCAGCATTTCCTGACTCAGATCCAGCCCCGTCACATCAAAACCAGCTTGCTTAAAATAAATAGACTGAATGCCCGTTCCACAGGCCAGCTCCAGCAGCTTTTTCTTATCCTTGGGAAAATGGCGCAGGCTGAAATCCGTCCACTTCTCATACAAAGAATCATCCATAATCGCATCGTAAACCGACGCGAAGGTTTCATAAGTTGCCATACTTTTCCTTTCAAAAATAGCCCAGCCAGCAGGCTGACTGAACTAAATTCTGCTTTCTGCCCAAAGGCAAAAAATCACTTGTTTTTTTCTTCCAACAAGGCCGCAACATCCACACCAGTTGCTTCGTGCCACAACTTTTCCAGATTGTAATGCGCCCGCATTTCCTCAGAAAAGACATGGACGACCACGCCACCCAAGTCTAAGAGCACCCAGCCACCTGCTGCGTCTCCCTCAACATGGCCAGCAGAAACTCCAGCCGCAGCAGCTTTCTCACGGATATTTTCAGCTACCGCATCCAGCTGACGACTGTTCATCGAGCTGACGATGACAAAGTAATCTGTCACAGTAGTCAGACCTTGCAAGTCCAAAGCCACAATATCTTCTGCACGCTTTTCATCGGCCGCTTTCACGACCAGTTCTAATAATTCTTGTTCTTTCATAGTTCCTCTTTAATTAAAAATGTTTTTGTAATCTCGAACATCCGCAAAACGTCCATCCCAAATTTTTTGGTAAAAAGTATTTACTTTTTCTGCCGAAGCGTCTTCTCCATCAAAAGTTGTAAAAGCGCCTTCTGGAATGACAAATTTATAATCAAATTCAAATCCAACTTTAACCGATGCATCTACACAATATTCCGTCTGCATGCCACACAAAACTAGACGACCAATATCTTCTTTATCCAAGTAATCCTTCAAACCTGTCTCTTTAAAAATACTATTATACTTCTTCTGAAAGACCTTTTCATCTGACTTTCTATTCAAGAGAGGAGACAGCTGCCAATCTTCCAATGCACTATCTTCTGGATTTTCCACATGCTGAATATAGATAATTTCGACACCTTTACTCCTAGCCTGATGCTGCAGAAAGGAAATTTTATCCATCATTTTATCAGACTGAAAACCTGTCTTCACTAAGATATTTTGTACATCTATAATGATTAAAGCTGTTTTCATTCTTCTATTTCCTTCAAATATCCTACAAAGGCATTATAAGTCTCCAAGGTCTGCGGATAGATAGGCATTCCCTTATGGGCTAGATGCTCCACTGTCCTTGCTGTTTCGTAGGCCACAGCCTGATTGAGCGACTGCTGAGCCAGCTCTCTAGCCTTGTCCACTCCCGGAAAATCTCGGTTGTGCTCAATGTAGTCAGCGACATAGACGACCTTGTCTAGCTCAGACATGGTGCCACTGCCCACCGTATGAACCTCGATGGCTCGCAGAATCTCAGCATCTTCGATGCCTAAATCTTCCTGAATCTTGTAAATGCCCACCATGCCATGCCAGACATTATTGCCCCAGTTTTTCAGGTCAGGATCCAACTGATATTTATCAATCAAGGATAGAAATTCCTCATCTGAAACCTTTTTGGCATAATCGTGTAGAAGGCCTGCCAGACCTGCTTTTTCGACGTCAAGACCGAAGCGCTCCGCTAATTCACGAGCAGCCTTTTCCACACCCAGACAATGACGCAGGCGTTTCTCAGGCATGACTGTTTCCATCTTAGCCAGCAAAGCTTCACGGCTCATGCTGATATAGCTTTCATAGGTCATAGGTAAAGCCCTTCTTTCTCGATATAGTCTAAGACTGGCTGAGGCAGCAGGAAATTAGGAGTCCGTCCCTGAGCCAGAAAATCCCGCACCATACTGGAGGAAATATCCATAAGGGGCACATCCACCCAGATGACAGGGTAAGAAGTCCCTGCCTTGTAGCGCGGCCTCTGAACACCGACAAACTGAACCAGCTCAACCAGCTCATCAATCCGGTACCACTTGGGCAGGTAGTCCACCATATCCGCACCGATGATAAAGTAATAGTCCGTATCTGGATGCTGCTCTGTCAGGATCTTCATGGTGTCGTAGGTATAGGAAATTCCCTTGCGCTCCAGCTCAATGGTTTCAATCCCTAGGCCTTCAATACCCTCGATAGCCAGCTCCAGCATCTTCAGCCGATGCTTTTCATCGATGGTTTCTTTCTTATCCACATGGGGCGGCTCGTACTCTGGCATGAGCAGGACCTGATCTAAGCCTAACTGTTGGCGGACCTGATCCGCCACGACCAAATGAGCATTGTGGACAGGGTTGAAATTCCCACCTAGTATGCCAATCTGCTTGCGTTTCTTATCTTTAACTTCTGGTTCTAATTCCACCTTGGTAAAGGGGGTCAGTAATTCAATAGCCATAGGCTGATATCTCCACAGAAATTTTTCCTTAAATTTGCTTGACTTTAACAGAGAGTTTGCGATTTTCCTTCTTACTGGACTGCTTGTAGAGAATCAAGATCCGGCCAATCTTCTGCACCGTATCCACTCCGATTTCCTCTTCCAGAATCTCCGCAACTTCATGGATATTTTCATCCGTATTCTGCAAGAGCGTAACCTTGATTAATTCTCGTGCGTCCAGTGCCTGACGAACGCTGGTTTTGATTTGGTCGTTGAGTCCATTTTTCCCAATCTGAATGATAGGTTTGAGACTGTGTGCCTGACTGTTGAGAAAGGCGCGTTGTTTTGATGTTAGTGTCATGTTCTTCTATAAGGCTTGA
>CAJPQE010000127.1:0-3516 GCA_905372795.1 Streptococcus cristatus
ATAATATTAATACGGTCGCACTCATCTCCTTGCTTAACGCAATGATGTTTATTCGGATAGATGAGTGATTTAGACTATTTTGATAACAAAAAAACCGCAATCTAGCGGTTTTTATTCATTTATCTGAGCAAATTTTTGAAAAACGGATACGCCCCTGTGAAGACAGAGATATATCCGTTTAATAATTATTTACTGCTTATTCATTTTTTTAGCATTCCAAAAAATGGACAAGCCTATTCAAACAAACCATAATAGTCCGCTATGGTCATCTTGGCTTTTTCTTCCTGCTTGAGGTCTTGGATGATTTGCCCTTCCTTCATGACAATCAGCCGGTTGCCGTATTTGAGAGCATCCTCCATGTGATGGGTAATCATGAGGGCCGTCAGCTGGTCTCTGCGAACAAAGTCGTCAGTTAGCTCCATAAGAGCCACACTGGTCTTGGGATCCAGCGCAGCTGTATGCTCGTCCAAGAGAAGCAGTTCTGGACGCTTGAGTGTCGCCATGAGCAGACTCAAAGCCTGTCTCTGACCACCTGATAGAAACTCAATCGGCGTATCCAAGTGTTTCTCCAGACCATTGCCAATCTGATCAATGGTCTCCTGAAACTCCTGCCGATAGCTATTCAGCCGACGAGGGACTAGGCCACGGGATTCGCCACGAAACTTGGCAATCAGCAGGTTTTCCGCCACTGTCATCCGAGGAGCCGTTCCCATCTTGGGATCTTGAAAGACGCGCGATAAATATTTGGCTCTCTTTTCAGGTGAAAAGTTGGTCACATTTTCGCCCAAGATGTAAATGCTGCCGCTGCTCAGAGAGAGCGTACCGGCAATGACATTAAAAAGAGTTGATTTCCCTGCTCCATTGCCACCCAAAATCGTGATAAAATCATGCTCATGAATCTCCAGCGACACATCGTTTAGGATGACCTTTTCTTCATCAAAGCCGTTATTGACCCGCTTGCTGGCATTTTTTAATTCTACAATCGCTGTCATTTGCTTAACTTAGCTCCTTTAAAGAATTTATTTTTCAAGGTCGGAATCATGAGGCAGACCGCCAAGATAACCGCACTATAAAGACGGAGATAGCTCGTGTTGAAGCCAAGAGCGATGACACCCCAAATCAGAAACTGGTAGGCAATGGCACCAACCACAATGGTAATCAGGCGCTCAGCCAAGGTCAGACCCCTAAAAAGCACTTCTCCGATAATCAGACTGGCCAATCCGACGACGATAACCCCAATCCCGCGGGACACATCCGCATAGCCTTCCTGCTGGGCAATCAGAGCACCAGACAAGGCAATGACGCCATTAGACAAGATCATGCCCATCAATTCCATGCGGCCAGTATTGATACCGAAACTACGCGCCATATCAGGATTGTCTCCAGTCGCGATATAGGCCTGCCCTAGCTTGGTATCTAGGAAAAAGAGCAGAGCGACAATAACCAGACTGACAAAAATCAAGCCTGTCAGGAGATTGTTAATTTCTCCAGAGAAGGGCAAAAAGTCCTGAATCTGCTGAGTTCCCAGCAGACCTAGATTAGCCCGCCCCATGATCATAAGCATAATGGAATGGCAAGAGGTCATGACCAAAATTCCTGACAGCAGGGTCGGAATCTTGCCCTTGGTATAGAGAAGCCCGGTCGCCAAGCCTGCCAGACATCCCGCCAACACCGCAGCCGCCGTTGCCAAGAAAGGGTTCACCCCCTTGGTAATCAAGGTGACAGCTACCGCCCCACCTAGTGGAAAGGAACCTTCAGTCGTCATATCTGGAAAATTCAAAATCCGAAAAGTCATGAAAATCCCCAGACCTAAAATGGCCCAGACCAGACCTTGTGAAATAATGGAAAGAATCATCTTATTGTCCTAACTAAATTAAAATCGTATTCTATTTTAACACAAAAAAGCAGCCAATTTCAATGCCGAAATACCGACAGATAAATTGGCTTTCCTAGGTAATTACTGAACGACAGTCATTCGCCCTGTAGCAACGTCATATACTGCTCCTGAAATCTCTACATCATCTGGGATTAGAGGTGATTGGCGGAGAAGCTCCACGTCTTCCCGCACACTTTCCTCCACATCTGTAAAAGGAAGGAAATCCCGACCGCTAACATCAACGCCTAGCTCTTGATTGAGAAAAGCAGTAAATTCTTCATTTTTGAAAGTTTGTGCGCCACAATCCGTATGGTGCAAGACTACAATTTCCCGTGTGCCCATCTGCTGCTGTGAAATAACCAGCGAGCGAATCATGTCCTCTGTCACCCGACCGCCAGCATTGCGCAAGATATGGGCATCTCCCAGCGCCAGCCCCAGAGCCTGAGCCACATGGAGCCTAGAGTCCATGCAGGTCACGATTGCCACCTTGGTCTTGGGCTTAATCGGAAGGTGGGAGGTTCCATGCAGGTCCACATAGGCTTGGTTGGCCTTCATAAAGTTTTCAAAATAGGACATTCTTTCCCCTTACTAGAATTTATTTGATAGTCAAACCATTTCCTACCATCTTATCATCTTTTGGGTATTTTGTCAGTTTTCAGATCTAGATAAAGCAAAAATGTCCGTTTTTTATGAACAAATGAAATGAAATTTTAAAAAAGATGCGGAAATTCATCCACACCTTTCTATGAACCTTTTGCGATATAGCGGCTGAGTGAGCCCGCAAAGCTTTGAAGATTGAGACTTTGAACATAGATTTCCCCAGTGCCTCGGAAGGTGTTGACAACTCCTTCTCCCGTTCCGATCGACTGCCAGAAACCATTTTCCAGATGGATATTATAATCCAAGGACTGACTCCAAGCTACGACATGAGCATTATCAATGGTTACTTCTTGGTTATTTAGTTCAATTTTCCTAATCGATCCATAGGCATTGGCCAAGAGAGTACCCTGCCCTTGAGTCGTCATGACGAAGAGACCACCTTGACCGCCAAATATCGCCTTGCCAACAGATTGGCGCTCCATCGTATAGTAAGCCGTACCGTCCAGAGCCAGAAAGGCACCGTCATTGAGCCGGTACTGCTTTTCTCCCAGATAAAGTGGAATAACTTGGCCGGGAACTTCTGGTGCTAAAGCTAGGAAACCATTGTCAGACTGGGCGACAGCCTGGGTGATGAAGGTACTTTCACCCGACACCATGGAACGGCCGACTGCCTTGACAAAGCGGCCCAAACCTGAACCGTTAGCATTGAGCTGAGTGTTCAAGGTCACATTAGGGGTGTGATAGACCATACTGCCACGCTGGATAAAGACCGTCTCTCCTTGATTGAGGTAGAGGTCAACGAGTGGAAATTGCATGTTGCTATCCATGGAAAATTGCATAAGAGTTCCCTCCTTGTTTTTTAAGAAAATTATAGCAATAATAAAATATTTTTGCAATCTAAAACAAAGAAAATCATCCAGCAAAGACTTTTTTCAAGACTTCCCCAATTGTTGTCACACCGATGACTTGGATATTGTCTGGCACCTTGAGGCCGTTCAGAGAGTTTTTAGGAGCGTAGACTTTGGTGAAGCCCAGCTTTG
>CAJPQE010000128.1:0-3457 GCA_905372795.1 Streptococcus cristatus
TCATAAATCTCCCGCTCTTCATCTGTCACCTGCCCCACATGAACAGTCCGTGTCATATCGCTGACATAGTGGTTATAATAGCAGCCAAAGTCCATGGTCAAGGTTTCACCATTTTGGATGACCTTATCACTAGCCACACCGTGCGGCATAGCGGAACGGTAGCCCGAAGCGATGATGAAGTCAAAGGAGGCACCTGAAGCACCTAGCTGGCGCATACGGGCATCCAAAAAGTTCATAACAGCCAGCTCTGTCGTCTCACCGGGCTTGATAAAGTCCAGCACGTCTAGGAAGGCTTGATCCGAAATCTGACAGGCCTTGCGAATGGTCGCGATTTCTTGCTCATCCTTGATCATGCGCAGATTTTCGATAAATGCTGTCATCGGCACCAGCTCATGACTAGCAAACACACTTTCCAGCATCTTGAAGTAAGCATAAGAAATTTCATCATCAAAACCGATTTTTGCCAACTGATCGTCTGCAATGATTTTAGCAATTTCTCCAACTGCATCCCGTGTTTCAACAATATCAAAGCCCTCAACCACGCCCTTGGCAATCAAGGTATAGCGAGAATCCGTCAAGAAAATCCGTCGTGACTTGCTAATGAAAACTGTCGCTTCTGTCCCGCTGAAACCAGTCAGATAGTAAATATTTTTCAGATTGGTTACTAGGACAGCATCGCATTCTGTCTGAGCCAAAGCTGCTTCAAATTTTTCAACTCTTGATAACATGAGAAAACCTCCGTAAAATAATTCGATTGAGTATCGTAAAATAAAAATTCTGCTGATGAAGAGTCACTACTCTTCGTCTTTTGTTTCTTTTTGCGCCTTTTCCACATTGCGCTGATAGGCCTGAATCTGTCGCTCCAACTCCCGTTCGATCGCTGGTTCTGGCGCATATTTTTCTTCCCAGTCATCTGGTTTGAGGATTTTATGGGTCACTGGATCAAAATGCGCTTTTCCATCTGGGAAAATCTTCCCCATATTGGACTGATGGACAATATCAAAAATCCGCTCAGGATCAACTCCCATCAAGACAAAGCTACCGTAAGTAAAGTAGAGCGTATCGATCAGGGCATCTACTTGTCCAACTAAGGAAACCTCGGCCTTGCTCTTGCTGCGAACCTTGGCAGCAGCCTTATCTAAAGCCTCGTGCATTCTAACCATCGACTGATCAAATTCTTCCTCTGAAGAGCTGGCAGCTCTGAGAAATTCAACCAACTCTTCCAACTTGAAGTCAGCACGATGCCGAGCTTCCTCTGGTGTCCAAGCGATGGGTTCTTCCTGCGTAGACTCATCCATGACACCATGGAAGGTCTTGACCTTATTGAAATGGTGATCACGTGACACAAAGACTTTCTCGCTGGCCAAAATACCGAAATGTTCCAACGCCCGATGAATCCCGTCCTGACTATTGCTGCTAGTCGTATGCTTGGCTACTTCCTTGACAGAGCTGGTGCCATTTCCCATAGCAATAGACAAGCCAACTCCCGACAGCATTTCCAAGTCATTGTCAGAGTCGCCGAAGGCCATGACCTGATGAATATCAAAGCCATACTCTTGACCGACTAGACGAATCCCCTCCAGCTTGGACATCCCTTGATTGATAATATCCGCCGCATAAGGGCTCGAACGAGTAAATTTCAAATGGGGGAAATCTGCTTCAATCTTTGCACTCTCAGCTGGATCCGTCAAAATCAGCACTTGATAAATGGGCTCTTGAATCAATTTCAACAGGTCTTCTTCATGCTGAGGCAGGGCCTTGCTCACAATCTTGTTAAAACCGTGGCTCACCGTCCGAGTCATTTTTCTAGGAATAAACTGGGTAGCCCACTGTGAAAAAGAACTCATACCAAAGGTCATAATTTTTGAACCTTGCATGGCCTGTTCTGTCCCCAAGGAAATCTCTTTTCGGTGCTCCTTGGCATAGGCAATCAGATCACGCAGGCTCTGCTTATCAATCGGTGTGGCAGAAATGACCCTGTCTTTTGAAAAAATATATTGACCATTGTAGGTGACAGCAAAGTCTAAATCCAGCTTATCCATAAAAGGCTTGACAAAGAAGGGGCCCCGACCTGTTGCTAAACCGACCAAAATCCCTTGTTCTTGCAAACTCTTAATGGCAGCTTCTGTCGATTTCAAGACGGTTCGACTGTCATTAATCAAGGTTCCATCTATATCAAAAAAGACGGCTTTTATTTCCATTGATTTTCTCATTCTTTCCTTTTATGATACAATAAATTATAACACAATTCACGGAGAAGCTCATCTATGAATAAGCAAATTTTAGTTTTACATACAGGTGGAACCATTTCCATGCAGGCTGATGGAAGTGGCGCTGTCAATAGCAGCCAAGACAATCCCATGAACCATGTGGCTGTTCCCTTAGAGGGTATTGAAGTGACGGTAGTTGATTTCTTCAATGTTCCCAGTCCTCACATCACTCCCCAGCACATGCTGGAACTCTACCAAAAAATCAAAGCTGACGCTGACCAATACGATGGTGTAGTCATTACCCACGGAACAGATACCCTAGAGGAAACGGCCTACTTCCTTGATACCATGGACCTGCCTGACATCCCTGTCGTTTTGACCGGAGCTATGAGAAGTTCAAATGAACTCGGCAGTGACGGAGTTTATAACTACCTGACTGCTTTACGGGTAGCCAGTGACGAGAAGAGTCGAGGCAAGGGCGTCCTAGTCGTTATGAATGACGAAGTCCATGCTGCCAAATATGTCACTAAAACCCACACCACCAATGTCAGCACCTTTCAGACTCCGACGCACGGCCCTTTAGGCCTGGTCATGAAACAGGAAATTCTCTATTTCAAAACAGCAGAGCCCCGCGTCCGCTTTGATCTGACTAGCATTTCAGGACTAGTTCCCATCATTCCAGCCTATGCCGGTATGAAAACAGAACTGCTTGATATGCTGGACTGGCAAAAGCTAGACGGCCTCATCATCGAAGCCTTTGGCGCAGGCAATCTGCCAAAAGAAACTGCGGAAACATTAACAGCAATGGCAGAAGGTGGTCTCCCCATCGCTCTCGTTTCACGCTGTTTCAACGGCATTGCTGAGCCTGTCTACTCCTATGAAGGGGGCGGTGTCAAGCTGCACCAAGCCGGAATCATGTTTGTCAAAGAGCTCAATGCACCGAAGGCTCGCATCAAGTTGCTGATCGCCCTCAATGTCGGCCTAAGTGGTCAAGCATTAAGAGATTATATAGAAGGATAAAAAACCAAGCTTGTCTACTCGCTTGCTAGGCATTATTTCTTGATTTTCCTTTATAAATGCTGTATCCCTCGATATAAAGTTCATAAATATTCTTAGCCTTAAGCTAAGTTATAAATTCAAAAAAAGAGTCTGGGACAAAAGTCCTAGACTCTTCAATTGTCTTTGGATTGTAGAGCAAGACGCAGTGGTTGAGTGGGCTCTACTACGCTGATTTCATCAGCTTTTAC
>CAJPQE010000129.1:0-3354 GCA_905372795.1 Streptococcus cristatus
GGCTGTAAAAGCTGATGAAATCAGCGTAGTAGAGCCCACTCAACCACTGCGTCTTCCTCGACAATCCAAAGATAATTGAGAGGCTAGGACTTTTGTCCCAGCCTCTTTTTTTGTTGCATGTTTAAATTTTGGGCTCTATGATAAAAAGCTTGACCTATTGGAGTGACCGCTTAGAGGAAGTATGTCTAGCTTAAGCCTCGGCTGGCTACTTTTCCTATAGTTTTTTGGCAACTTAGGTCTCGGCTGGTCACTTTTCCTATAGTTTCATGGCAATCTAGGCCTCGGCTGGTTACTTTTCCTATAGATTCATGGCAACCTAGGTCTCGGCTGATTACTTTTCCTATAGATTCATTGCAACTTAGGCCTCGGTCGGTCACTTTCCTTTAGATTTTAAGGTAAATGATACTTTAGATAACTGTTCATCAAAAGCAATTGTCTGACGAGGGGGGATTTCTTTCTGTTTGGAAAATAGCTAGCAGAACTGGCTAGTCTAGCTGGTTTCTAGGTCTCAAATAAGGAATTATTTCAAAAACAAATAGGATAACGAAAAACAGTTTTTAGTTGATTGCTGAGAAATGCTAGCTTGTCATAGAGAGATATTTAGCTTTTAGACAGATTTTTTGGGGGAGCTTGTGATATACTGTTAGTATGGAAAAAAATGATATTGTCTACGGCGTACATGCTGTGACCGAGGCCTTGATGGCCAATACGGGAAATAAACTTTACATTCAGGACGACTTGCGTGGCAAAAACGTGAACAAGCTGAAAGATTTGGCGGCAGAAAAGAAGGTCTCTATCTCTTGGACACCCAAGAAAACCTTGCAGGAGATGACAGATGGAGCCGTTCACCAAGGTTTTGTCTTGCGGGTATCGGAGTTTGCCTATGCAGATTTGGCGGATGTTTTGAAAAAAGCAGAGCAGGAAGAGAATCCTCTGCTGTTGATTTTGGATGGCTTGACAGACCCGCATAATCTGGGCTCTATCTTGCGTACGGCTGACGCTACCAATGTTACGGGAGTCATCATTCCCAAGCACCGAGCAGTCGGCGTGACCCCCGTTGTGGCCAAGACCTCTACGGGGGCTATCGAGCATATTCCTATTGCCCGTGTGACCAATCTCAGCCAGACCCTGGATAAGCTCAAGGAAGCCGGCTTCTGGATTTTTGGGACGGATATGCAGGGAACGCCTGTTCATAAGTGGAATACGGCAGGTAAGCTAGCCCTCATCATCGGCAACGAAGGCAAGGGGATTTCCAGCAACATCAAGAAGCAGGTGGACGAGATGTTGACCATTCCCATGAATGGTCATGTCCAAAGCCTCAATGCCAGCGTCGCAGCGGCCATTCTCATGTATGAAGTCTTTAGAAATCGGGTGGGCTAATGTATCCTAGACTAACCGACCGAAACTAGGTTTCCTAAGAAGCAAGCAATTTCCAATAGCTAGTCCCGATATGGTGGCAGTCAAAGCACCACTATTAACCCTCTTATGTCCATGGAGCAGCCTTCTCTGTGGCAACTAAAAATGATGGAGAAAAAAGATGACCTTTAAAATTTTAACGGATTCGACGGCAGACCTGCCAGAAAGCTGGACCCAAGAACATGATGTGCAGGTTCTGGGCTTGACCATTCAGCTGGACGGGCAAACCTACGAGACCGTCGGACCAGATAAGCTGACCAGTGAGCAGCTTTTAGCCAAGATGGAGTCCGGCAGCAAGCCGACTACCAGCCAGATCAATGTCGGCCAATTTGAAGATGTTTTTCGCCAGTATGCTCAGGAGGGCACAGCAGTTCTCTATGTGGCCTTTGCTTCAGCCTTGTCTGGGACCTACCAAAGTGCAGTCATGGCGCGGGAGATGGTCTTAGAGGATTACCCTGAGGCGATCATCACCATCCTTGATACCAAGGCAGCTTCGATGGGTGAAGGGCTCTTGGTTATGAAGGCTGTAGAAGCTAGGGCGGCAGGTCAAAGCCTAGAGCAGACGGCAGACTTGCTTCAAAGTCTAGTACCTAGAGTCCAGACCTATTTCTTGGTAGATGACCTCAACCACCTCATGCGGGGTGGCCGTATTTCCAAGGCAGCGGCTCTTATGGGAAGCTTGGTCAATATCAAGCCTATCATCGCAGTGACAACTGACGGAAGTCTGGATTCGGTCGCTAAGGTGCGAGGCAAGAAGAAGGCGCAGGCTGAGGTGGTTCGGATGACTTTAGAGACGATTTCTGATCCACGGGTGGTGGTCGCCTATGCAGGTGAAAAAGAAGTCGCTGAAAATGTCAAGGAGCAGCTGTTAGCTTCTGGACAGGTCACAGAAGTTCTGATTCTGCCTCTTGGTCCGGTTATTTCGACGCATACTGGGCCAGGTACTCTAGGACTCTTTAGCATTGGCAGTGAACTTTCAGACTAAATAGAAATGAAATCGTTATTTTATAAATAATTGCATCAAATATATTGACTTTTGGTTAGAAAATTTGGTATGATAGTAGGCGGTATTGTTTACCCCATTTGTAAGGCCCCGGAACCTTTCAAATAACTCGCGGACCGGAACATCCGCCCTGTAAACAAAAACGATATTCATATAGGAGAAATCATGAACAAAACAACATACATGGCTAAGCCAGGTGAAGTTGAACGCAAATGGTATGTAGTAGACGCTACTGATGTACCTCTTGGACGCCTTTCTGCAGTTGTAGCAAGCGTACTTCGTGGAAAAAACAAACCAACATTCACACCACACACTGATACAGGTGACTTCGTAATCGTTATCAACGCTGAAAAAGTTAAATTGACTGGTAAAAAAGCAACTGATAAAGTTTACTACACTCACTCAATGTACCCAGGTGGTTTGAAGTCTATCACTGCTGGTGAACTTCGCTCTAAGAACGCTGTTCGTTTGATCGAAAAATCAGTTAAAGGTATGCTTCCACACAATACTCTTGGCCGTGCTCAAGGTATGAAGTTGAAAGTATTTGTAGGCGCTGAGCACACTCACGCTGCACAACAACCAGAAGTTCTTGATATTTCAGGACTTATCTAAGGAAAGGAACAATAAAGTATGTCACAAGCACAATATGCAGGTACTGGACGTCGTAAAAACGCTGTTGCACGCGTTCGCCTTGTTCCAGGAACTGGTAAAATCACTGTAAACAAAAAAGATGTTGAAGAGTACATCCCACACGCTGACCTTCGTTTGGTTATCAACCAACCATTCGCAGTTACTTCAACTGTTGGTCAATACGACGTTTTCGTAAACGTTGATGGGGGTGGCTACGCTGGTCAATCAGGAGCTATCCGTCACGGTATCGCTCGTGCCCTTCTTCAAGTAGACCCAGACTTCCGCGATTCATTGAAACGCGCAGG
>CAJPQE010000130.1:0-3312 GCA_905372795.1 Streptococcus cristatus
ATCTAGTAGTCAAATATGCATCAAAAGAATATTTTTCTTTAATATCCGTTGCTTGAAAATCTCGGACTTGAAACCCTGCAACAATAACTAGCAAATTTGCAATTGCGTAAGCAAAGCTATAAAGATCAGCTGATTCACTAGATAAGGTGCGAGTAACTATAAACAATAAAATAACAGATACAGCTGCTGAAGATAAACTCCCGAGCATATTCCAAAAGAAAATTTTTGGCAATGATCGTACTTTCAATTTGATAGAACTCTCTTTCAATGTAAATAAAACTATACCCAATTATACCATAAATTCCCCTTAAAAAAAGCAACCGCAAGGTTGCTCAATGTTTAATTTCTCACTTCCTGCTTGTAAAACTCTTTCAAAGCATCCTGCCAAGTTGGAATGACAAAGCCTGTAGCCTTAGCCTTAGCCAAACTCATAGTTGAGTTGAAAGGCCGTTTAGCCTTGGCTGGGAACTTGCTAGAATCAACCGGCTGGACTTCCACATCCGTATCTTTGAGAATTTCCACGGCAAAGTCATACCAAGTTGTGTCCTCTGCTGCATCATTAGATAGATGGTAATAACCAAATTCCTTTTGATTTTCAGCTAGATAGGTCATAAATTCAGCCAGCGTACGAGTCCATGTCGGACGTCCATGCTGGTCATTGACTACAGTCAGAGTTTTGTGCGTCTTAGCAAGATTTTGCATGGTAAAGACAAAGTTTTTACCGTAGTTACCAAAGACCCAAGCAGTACGGATAATATAGAAACGGCTGGAATATTTCTCAACCAGCTCCTCACCCATGCGCTTGGTACGGCCATACTCTGTCTGCGGATTCGGCCGGTCATCTACTTCCCATTCCTCTCCGACAGGCTTTTGTCCGTCAAAGACATAGTCTGTTGAGATGTAGACCAAGGTTGCTCCGTGTGCTTCTGCTGCTTTTGCAACATTTTCGGTCCCTGTCACATTGATGGCATAGTCCAGCTCTTTTCCTTCGTCCTCAGCCGCATCAACTGCAGTATAAGCTGCGCAGTGATAAACCAAGCTTGGCTTGACTTCCGCAAAGACCTTGTCCACCATTTGGGCATTGGTAATATCCATTTCCGCCACATCAACAGCCACATACTCCTCATTGCGCTCATCCAAAAGATAGCGAAGCTCTGTACCCAGCTGTCCATTCGCACCTGTAATTAAAATCATTTGTCTTTCCTTTCAGATCATAAAAATTCGATGAATTTATTATACCAAAAAAAGCAGAAAAAATCTGCTTGATCGAATCCCTATCGGAAAATATACTTAATAGTATAATCTAGAGAACATCCTCTTGCCGCTTTTGATATTCTGTATATAAGTGATACAACAATCTGCAAGTAATAATGAATAGACTTATCATCAGAGGCAAAAAAGTTCGAGTGCTTGATGCATAGAGAGTGGGAGATAATGAAATGACCATGCGGCCAATGAAGCCAATTACAAACAAATAGGTCAGCCATATCTTTTCTTTACAGTCAGAAACTACAAGCCATAAAGCGTAAAGAATCATTAATAGCAGCAAGCCATAAAAAGCTACCGCGCTCATATACGTGATATTAAAAGAAAATGTCCCTGATTCTCTGGCTACTTTACTGATACCTGTTAAGGTACCAAAAATAGTATTCCAGCCCATTTTTTGTGAAAAAATATTGAGTATAACAAAACCGCTCAGAGCTAAGGCTGTTACATTTTTCTTATGAAGAGCATAAACAAAGAGCACAAGCAAGAAGACCATCACAAAGGCAAAGGACGTGGAAAGCAGATTATCCCCTGTCTCCAGAAAGCCCAGCCCAAGCTTTTGGAAGATATTCAAGTTCGGAAAGTTGGGGAACCAACTGACAATGTTCTTTTCCAAACGCAGAGCATTCCCCGGAGATAGCTTGGCTGAGAAGATTCCTAAAGCACTCAGTGCCAAATAGCATAGATTACCCAGTAAAGGGTTTTTATCTTTCTTCGCAAGGACAGTTTCAAACAGAAGCCATAAAAAAGCGTAGACAGTTAATTGTTCTTGCATGATAGCAACTAAAAAGCACAAAAGGCTAGCCATATTAATCCAAATATTTTTAGATTCTCTGCAAAAAAGTGCGAAAAGCAACAAGGAAGCAGGGAAAATGTAATTAACATAGCTCGGAATAGAACCCGCACTTAAAAATTCCGTCGCTGGAAGGAATATAAAAATAAGTAAAGCTGGCAGCCAAGGCAAGGAGGGAGTCAGCTTCCTTAAAGCATAGACCAAAAGCAGAGTTGCCAGAAAGGCTGCTGCTATAAACAGCTTTTCGTGAACGGAAAATAATAAGGTGGCTGATTCAATGAGTAATCTACTGCTCCAAGTGAAATAACGATCAATCCCAAAGAATAAATAATTGTAATGAAATTCCTTAGCATATTCTAAAAATGCTGTTTGGTCTCCTACTGGGGTGATTTTATTATTGATGTAAAACTGTATCGCATAAATAAACGAAGATAAGCATAAGACAATATTAACTTTTTTATTTTTCACAATCTCTCCTCAGCTAAATAAGAGTCACTTAAGTTCAAAAACTCTCTCAAAGACTCACTTACTCTTCTCCTTAATCACATAAACAGGGCGTTTCTTTGTTTCCATGAAGATTTTGCCGATGTACTTGCCCAATATACCGATGGTCAACAGCTGGAAGCCTCCGATAAGGAGAATGACAGTCATAAGGGACGGCCAGCCAGATGTCGGATCACCAAAAACCAAGGTACGGATAATAATTACCGCCATCAGGATAAATGCTAAAATCCAAGACAGGATACCTCCTAAAAAGGCGATGTTGAGCGGCGCATCAGAGAAATTGACGATGCCTTCTAAAGAATAGTTAAATAGAGACCAGAAATTCCAAGAGGTCTTGCCAGCCACTCGTTCAACATTTTTGTATTCCAAGTACTCAGTATTGAAGCCAACCCAGGCAAAAATTCCCTTGGAGAAGCGATTGTACTCTGAAACCTCCAGAATGGCTGCTACCATCTGACGGCGCATCAGTCGGAAGTCACGCGCACCATCTACCATCTCAACCTGACTAATCTTGTTAATCAGCTTGTAGAACAAATTAGCAAAAAAGCTTCTGATTGGCGGCTCTCCCTCGCGAGTAGTGCGACGGGTACCCACACAGTCCAGCTCAGGATTCGAGTCCAGCATGGCCTTCATCTCAATCAGGAGCTCGGGCGGATCCTGCAAATCCACATCCATGACCGTCACAAAATCCCCGCTCGCCTCTTGCAAACCAGCATAGAGGGCTGCTTCTTTTCCGAAATTACGAGAAA
>CAJPQE010000131.1:0-3100 GCA_905372795.1 Streptococcus cristatus
CATATTTGAGAGGGAGCGACATGAAAAAAGTAGCAGTGATTGGAGCTGGGATTGTTGGATCAACAGCGGCTTACTATCTTTCCAAATCCCCAGATGTGGAAGTGACTGTTTTTGATGACGGCAAGGGGCAGGCAACCAAGGCAGCCGCTGGCATTATCAGTCCTTGGTTTTCCAAGCGTCGCAATAAGGCTTGGTACAGGATGGCGCGTCTGGGCGCTGATTTTTATCAGGACTTGATTGCAGAACTGGAAGCGGCTGGAATCCAGACAGACTTTTACCAACAGACAGGTGTTTATCTGCTGAAAAAAGATGAGAGTAAACTGCAGGAACTTTATGATTTGGCTGCTAATCGTCGTGAAGAGTCGCCCTTAATAGGGGACTTGAGTCTTCTCAGCCGTCAGGAAGCGCAGGAGAAATTTCCAGACTTGCAAGGCTTTGAGCAACTTCTCTATGCTTCCGGCGGGGCTCGTGTGGAGGGAGCACTCTTAACGGAGACGCTTCTGAAAGCTAGTAAGGCAAAACTAGTTGAGAAAAAGGTAAGCTTGACAGTAGAAGGAGAGCAACTTCTGGTGGATGGTCAGAGCTTTGACTGTGTTATTTTAGCTGTGGGAGCTTGGCTGGGAGAAATCTTGCAGCCACTGGGCTATAAGACAGATGTTCGGCCGCAAAAGGGACAGTTGCGTGATTTTAAGCTGGCTGAAAAGACGGATGACTACCCTGTTGTGATGCCTGAGGGCGAGCTGGATATCATTCCTTTTCTAGCAGGTAAGGTCAGTGTCGGTGCCAGTCATGAAAATGATCAGGGCTTTGATTTGACAGTAGATAAGACGGTGCTGAATCAGTTGCAGCAAGAAGCGGAAACTTATTTGCCGAGGTTGGCTACTGCAGAGATTCTAGGCGAGCGTGTGGGAACGCGGGCTTATACCAGCGACTTTTCTCCTCTCTTTGGCGCTGTTCCAGACTTACCGCATGTCTACGCAGCCAGCGGTCTAGGCTCTTCTGGTCTGACAACTGGTCCGCTCATCGGACGCCAATTGGCCCAGATGGCTTTAGGAGAAGCAGGACTGCTAGATCCATCTGACTATCCTATTGAACGGTACGTGGAGAAAGAAGAAGGCACTTAAGGAAAACAAATGATTATAATATTTCTCATTTTACTTTTACTAGTAATATCAATATCAATTTCAATCCCACTTATTCTATTTGCTAGACACAAAAGTCGTTCTCAACATCCTCTTGTTGCTCAAAACAATGGAGGAAATCAGGAACTAGCAAAGAATACAAAAAAGAAAATAGGTTTTGGAGTTTTGGGCTGCTTCCTATCTAGTGTGGCGATCGTTTTTCTTATGGCTCTTGTCTCTATGTTTTTGAATTTCATAGATATATGGGGAATTTTTGTACGAGTACCGAAATATGAAATGGTACAGGCTGTTCAGCGCTCATATAAGCAGAGTGGTTTTGAAGGAACGGTCAGAGTTTTAGATGCTAATAAAAACTATACCTCTTTTGCTGGTTATTTAATCAATGCTGAGTATTCTGAGGAAATTGAGGGGAAAACGGTTAAGATCGGTGACCGAATTGAGTATTACACCTCTCGGGATGAGAAATATGGAAAAACGGATATTGACCTACAGCTTGAAAAGGGATATGCGATTTATCAAGCTTTTCCTAGTATAGCTTATACGGGACTTGAGCTGAGTCCAGGTTATAGTGAAACTTTAGAAACTGTAAAAGATAGCTTTACAAGGGCGGATAAGAAGAAACTATATCTAGAATCCCTTGATTTTATGATAGATAAGGATGCGCCACATATTGATGTATACGAGGCTCTTATAAAAAAGAATCGGGCAGAAGGCCAGCCTTTGCAGGGCTTATATCCAATTCCTATTTCTGACATGTTGGAAAAAGAGGCTCTTGCCATTGAAATGAAGGTAATTTTGAACGTGGAGCAAGATGATGGATCTATCATTAGTATTGGCCAAGACCAGAAGAATGATGATAAAATCAAGCAGATTTTACAAGAGCAGCTAGATTTCACGAAGCTACCGAATGCACGCTATCTTATGGTCATTAGTGTCGGGAAACATAGTAAGTCTTCTGGATTTGGTAAATACGAGGTCATTGTTCAAAATCATCAGATCGTTCGATTTTCTATCCAAAATAAACAATACTGAGTTGGAATAAGTTTTTTTGGAGCTTGTTTTCATTACAGCTTGTGCTTGTGCAATTGTATGATTTAAAGTTACTAGTTCCATGTGGAGAGAGAAAGATGAAAAATTTTTTACCAAATGATGTATTTATCAAAGGAGAATTTGATAGTATACGTTATTATTTGTACCGAAAAACCATCTGCGATAAGATCCAAATATGGGTGGATGTCTGGGGTTATCATGGGTTGATAGCGGAATCAAATGAAGAGTTTATGGATTTATCATTTCGTGAAATTGAAAGTCGCATTTATTCGATTTGGAGTTTAAATGCGAGATAATAATTATATATGAAATAGAAGAAAATATCTTATCTGACTGAATAGAATAGTGAAATATCGGATGAGATATTATGGTTCGTCGATTGCTGAGTAACTTCACTGTATCGGCGAAACCAAGACGATTTTGTATGATTGATTTCAGAGGATAAGGAGAAGTTATGGGCTGGTTACGATCGCAGCCTGTGGTTATGCAGGCGTTCTTGGCTGGGCTTTTTACATGGGGATGTACCATTGTGGGCTCGGCTATTGTATTTTTCTTTAAACAGGTCAGTCGCAAGCTACTGGATATTATGATGGGCTTTGCGGCGGGCGTTATGATTGCGGCTTCCTTTTGGTCGCTTCTGGCACCGTCGATAGAATATGCGCAAAGTTCTTATGGCAAGCTATCCTGGCTGCCTGCAGCGATTGGTTTTTTAGTGGGCGGCTTTTTCCTACGGCTAATTGATGCGGTGGTGCCTCACTTGCACTTAAGCAAAGACATTTCGGAGGCAGAGAGTGTTCCTGAACATAGCCGAAAGAATCTGTCCAAGACAGCCCTACTCTTTTTAGCCATTACTATTCACAATTTTCCAGAAGGTTTGGCAGTCGGAGTAGCCTTTGGTGCTTTGGCCG
>CAJPQE010000132.1:0-3056 GCA_905372795.1 Streptococcus cristatus
TCGTTTTTACGCAAGTATGCAAGCAAGTTACGACGGCGACCGATTTTCTTCATCAAACCACGGTAAGTAGCGTGGTCTTTTTTGTGTTGTTTGATGTGTTCGTTAAGGTGGTTGATTTCCCAAGTAAGGACAGCAACTTGAACCTCTACTGAACCTGTATCACCTTCGTGACGTGCATATTGTGCAATGATTTCATTTTTTTTCTCTTTTGAGATTGCCATGATAAGCTCCTTTTCTTTACGCTTCATCCGAGTGACAGGCTTGGCAATTCCTGCAACCAAGAAGAAGTTATTTGTCTTTAAGACATTCTTATTCTATCAGGAAGCCAAGTTTTTGTCAAATCTTCTACTTTTCCGCCAAAGTCAGCCAAATTTCATTAGCCAAAACGAGGATTTTCTACATACTTACTCCAAGGCTCGATCTAGCCAGTCACTTTTGACTTTGGAGCGGGTTTAGCTTATACTGGGATTAAGATGACACAAGGAGAAGAGCTTATGAAATATCTTGAATTTGGAGAAAACAAGCGAGAAATTTCCCAGATTATCATTGGGCTGATGCGAATTGCCCAAATGACTTCCAAAGAGGTGGAAGAACTGGTCGAAACAGCCTTGTCAGTCGGAATCAATGCTTTTGACTTAGCCGATATTTACGGTGGAGGCAAGTGCGAAGAAATTTTGGGACAAGTGCTCAAAAATCGACCTGACCTGCGGGCTAAGATGTGGATTCAGTCCAAAGTGGGAATCCGCATAGAAGAATTCACCTACTTCGACTTTTCCAAAGACTATATCCTAGAGGCAACAAACGGTATTTTACAGCGCTTGGGCGTGGACCACCTGGACTCTCTACTCTTGCATCGACCAGATGCCCTGATGGAGCCTAGTGAAATCGCTGAAGCTTTCGATCTGCTCAAATCTCAAGGAAAGGTTCTTGATTTTGGAGTGTCCAACCAGAACCCTATGATGATGGAGCTACTCAAAAAAGAGGTCAAGCAGCCTTTGGTGGCAAATCAGCTCCAACTGAGTGCAGCTTTTTCACCTGCCTTTGAGTCCAGCTTCCACGTCAACATGGAGGGAACAGCCGCAAATATGCGCGACGGTAGCATTTTCGAATACTGCCGCCTCAACGACGTCGTGATTCAGGCCTGGTCTGTCCTCCAGCACGGCTATTTTGAAGGCGTTTTTGTCGGTTCGGATAAATATCCCAAACTCAATGCCGTCCTGAACCGACTGGCAGACAAATACCAAATATCACCATTGGCAGTAGCTATTGCTTGGGTGCTACGCTATCCAGCCCACATGCAGGCGGTCATCGGTACAACCAAGACTAGCCGCATCATCGAATCAGCCAAGGCAGCAGATATTGAACTGACTAGAAAAGAATGGTACGAAATCTACTTAGCCTCTGGAAAAGATCTTCCTTAAAAAATGAGCCTAGAATCCGATCAATTTTCTACCAAGTGCTAGCTAAAGTACTGGCAGAAAATCTGTCCCGAGCATGTCCACTGTATAGCTTAAAGGGCAAATCACCTTGCGCAAGATTAGCTAGCACATAAAATTCCTATTTCACGAAAGGAAAAAACAAATGAACCACTTTGACACGATCATCATCGGCGGAGGACCGGCCAGCATGATGGCTGCCATTTCCAGCTCTTTCTACGGGCAGAAGACCCTGCTTCTTGAGAAAAATAAACGACTGGGCAAGAAACTAGCCGGAACGGGCGGCGGGCGCTGCAATGTGACCAATAACGGAAACCTAGATGACCTCATGGCCGGTATTCCGGGCAACGGACGCTTTCTTTACAGCGTTTTTTCCCAGTTTGATAACCATGATATCATCAACTTCTTTACAGAGAATGGTGTCAAACTCAAGGTTGAAGACCACGGACGTGTTTTCCCTGCGACAGACAAGTCCCGCACCATTATCGAAGCTTTGGAAAAGAAAATTGCAGAGCTGGGTGGCACTATCATCACCAATACTGAAATCGTCTCCGTCAAAAAATCTGATGAGCTTTTCACTGTCAGATCCAGCGACCAGACTTGGACCTGCCAGAAATTGATTGTGACAACTGGCGGCAAGTCCTACCCTTCAACTGGTTCGACTGGTTTTGGCCATGATATTGCCCGACACTTTAAGCACACGGTGACTGACCTAGAGGCTGCTGAAAGTCCTCTTCTGACTGACTTTCCTCACAAAGCGCTTCAGGGGATTTCGCTGGACGATGTAACCCTCAGCTATGGCAAGCATATCATCACCCACGACCTGCTCTTTACCCACTTTGGCCTATCCGGTCCGGCAGCTCTGCGCTTGTCTAGCTTTGTCAAGGGTGGTGAAACCATCTATCTAGATGTCTTGCCTCAGATGAGTCAGCAGGATTTGGCAGACTTTTTAGAAGAACATCGAGAAAAATCCCTAAAAAATGCTTTAAAAACCTTGCTACCAGAACGCTTGGCAGAATTTTTTGTTCAAGGATATCCTGAAAAAGTCAAACAACTCAATCTCAGTGAAAAAGAGGCTCTGATCAAACAAATCAAAGAACTGCTCATCCCTGTGACTGGCAAAATGTCTCTTGCCAAGTCCTTTGTCACCAAAGGCGGTGTCAGTCTCAAGGAAATCAATCCTAAAACCTTAGAAAGCAAACTCGTTCCCGGCCTCCACTTTGCTGGGGAAGTTCTAGATATCAATGCCCACACGGGTGGCTTCAACATCACATCTGCCCTCTGTACCGGCTGGGTGGCAGGCTCAAATCCAATAAGTACCAAATAAGAAAGGAAGTCTTTTGGAACATATTATTTTACTAAGAGGTGTTACTCCTAATGGAAAGAATGCTATTCCGAAAATGTCTTATTTGGTAGATATTTTGACAGAAGCTGGTTTTCAACACGTTCGAACCTATATTCAAAGCGGGAATATCATTCTTGAAAGTGACTTAGATTTAGAAGAAATACGAGAACACGTTCATACTCTGATAAAGGAAAAAATTGGGGCCGACTTAAAAATGGTTATCAAGAATAAGAACGATTTTGAAAAGATTGTTCATGAGAATCCATTTAAAGAAG
>CAJPQE010000133.1:0-2911 GCA_905372795.1 Streptococcus cristatus
CGTTTTTGACAGACAAAGGAAAGGCCTTGTCCACACCTTCCAGAGCTACTTTCTCCCCTGTTTTTAATTCTACTAGGTAGTGTACTCCATCCTTGGTACCAAAACTGTAGTCCGCATTAATCTTTGTGTGGCTATCGTAGTCTTTCATTTGAATGGAAGTTCTATCTATACCTTCAAATGTCTTTTTAAATTGTTCTTTCTGCTCTTCAGCTTTCTTTTGATCTTGAGACTGAATCGTCTCTTGCACCGCAGCAATCCGTTCCATGTTTTGCTTTTTCGCTTGTCTCTCCTGATGGATCAAAATTGTCCTGATTAAGAAAGAACTAGATAAGGCGATACCAACCAGCATAGCAATAATATTTTTTTCTTCATTTTCTTCTCCTTATAAAAAATTAGAGCCGAGCAAACATACTCCTCACTCAAGTATACCAAGAGAGAGCAAAAAAGTCTAGATGAACTAGACTTTCTTAGCTTATTCTACTGTTACAGATTTAGCGAGATTACGTGGTTTATCCACATCTAAACCACGGTGCAAGGTTGCAAAATAAGCAATCAATTGAGTTGGTACCACCATAGAGATTGGTGACAAATAAGGGTGAACTTGGCTCAGGACAATATCGTCTCCATCCTTAGCCACATTTTCCTCCGCAATAGTCAACACTTTGGCTCCGCGCGCCACAACTTCAGAAACATTTCCGCGAGTATGGCTCGCCAAGACTTCGTCTGAAAGCAGAGCTAGCACAGGTGTTCCCTCTTCAATCAGAGAAATAGTACCATGCTTGAGCTCTCCTGCCGCAAAGCCTTCACACTGAATGTAGGAAATTTCCTTAAGCTTAAGACTAGCTTCCATCGCCACATAATAATCCTGACCACGGCCGATATAAAAGGCGCTACGAGTTTCCGCCAATAAGTCACGAACCTTGCTTTCGATCAATTCTTTCTCAGAAAGGGTAGATTCGATAGATTGGGCTACGATAGACAGCTCATGAACCAAATCAAACTTCTTGGCTTTTTCGTTACCATTGGCATCACCGACCGCCTTGGCCAAGAAAGCTAGGGCAGCGATTTGTGCAGTGTAGGCTTTGGTTGAAGCCACGGCAATTTCTGGTCCAGCATGGAGAAGCAGGGTATGCTTGGCTTCACGAGACAAGGTTGAACCTGGCACATTAGTCACTGTCAAGCTAGGAATGCCCAGCTCATTAGCCTTGACCAAGACTTGGCGGCTATCAGCTGTCTCACCAGATTGGCTGATAAAGATGAAAAGTGGCTTCTTGCTCAGAAGCGGCATAGCATAGCCCCATTCAGAAGAAATTCCCAGCTCAACTGGCGTATCTGTCAGCTCTTCCAGCATTCGTTTAGAAGCGTAACCAGCATGATAAGAAGTTCCAGCAGCAATGATATAAATGCGATCCGCTTCTTGGACTGTCTTGATGATGGCAGGATCAATCAACATCTTATTACTGTCATCCGCATAAGTGCTGATCAGCTTCCGCATCACGGTTGGCTGCTCGTCAATTTCCTTCAGCATATAGTACGGATAAGTGCCTTTGCCGATATCAGACAGGTCCAGCTCAGCAGTATAGCTACCACGTTCAAGAACATTGCCTTCGTAGTCTTGCACTTCTACGCTATTAGCCGTCACGATGACCAGCTCTTTATCATGGATTTCCATGTATTCGCTGGTCTCACGAATCATAGCCATGGCATCGGAGCAGACCATATTGTAGCCGTCACCCAAGCCAATCAAAAGCGGCGATTTGTTTTTGGCAACGTAGATCGTAGAAGGATCTTGGGCATCTACCAAGGCAAAAGCGTAGGAACCTTCGATAATGTGAAGGGCCTTGCGGAAAGCGTCAAGAACAGAGAGGCCATCTTCTTCCGCGAATTTCCCAATCAAATGAACTGTAATTTCTGTATCTGTCTGGCCTTTAAAATCATGGCCAGCAAGGTAGTTATTTTTGATGTCCAGGTAATTTTCAATCACACCGTTGTGAACCAAAACAAAACGACCTGTCTGAGAAGTGTGAGGATGGGCGTTATTCTCACTTGGTTTCCCGTGGGTTGCCCAGCGGGTATGTCCAATACCTGTTGAGCCTGCTACATCCATGCCAATCTTGGCACGAAGATCTGCAATTCGGCCAACAGACTTTATCAAGCTGGATTTTTCTCCTGTTGTCACAAAAATTCCAGCCGAATCATAGCCTCGGTATTCTAACTTTTCAAGTCCTTGCATCAAAATATCTGTTGCATTGCGGTTTCCCACAACTCCGACGATTCCACACATAGATTTATTTCTAGCCCTTTGCCAGCAAAAAGCTAGTTCCTCCTTTATTGAAAATTGGTATAGTCTTATTTATCTTTTTATCGAGAGACAAAGACATTATACACGCCGATTTGACATTTGTCAACATAAAATTGGTATAGTTTCGAGACAGGAAAAACTTGTTTAAGAAACAAAAAAGCCTCCCGACAGAAGACTTTTCATAGCAATCAGAAAAACCGGGCTCAATGCCCCTTGTGCTTTTCCAATCGTTTTTGCTGTTTGAGTTCGAATTTCCTTTGCTTAGCCAGTTCTTTCTGCTGCTTGCGCTTGATGCGAGCGATTTGCTTTTGCTCTTCAAATTGCAGCTTCAGCGCTTCCTGAGACTTTGAAGAACGTGAAGCCATCTGCTCTTTTTTAGCCTGTCTCTGCAGGCGTTTAGGACTGACCGACTTAGTCTTCTCCTTCACCCTGATGCTAGGACTAAACTGCATGCGATGATAATAATGGTTTAGAAAATCCAACAATTCCTGCGTGCTAGGCTCTGCACCAAAGGTGACTCGGCAGACTCTATAAGATTGAGCATGTTCCTGCTCAAAAAGACCGTGCCAAAATCCCTCTTCAAAATAAACTGTCAGCGTCATTGAAATC
>CAJPQE010000134.1:0-2890 GCA_905372795.1 Streptococcus cristatus
GTTGAGAAAGGCGCGTTGTTTTGATGTTAGTGTCATGTTCTTCTATAAGGCTTGAGACAGTTAGGACCTGTTTATCTCATCACTGTTCACAGCCTTTTCCTTCCTTATTTTAAGGGGAGTTATTCCCCCTGGTTTCTTGAGTATTAAATAATAGCTTTCCGAGTGACAACCGCCACACCCTCTGGCGCCCATCCGGCTACTCTGGCAGGACCACTGACTCGAATCCAACCCAGACCAGAGAAGACGATATCTGTCTTGTCCTTGATGGTAAATTCATGCTTGACCAAGGCTGGTAATTCTTCCTTTTCCTTGCCAACTGGCGGCACCAAGAGACTGCCGACATGCTTATCATAAAAGTTGCTAGCACCTTGCAACTTGGTCCGGTGGAGCTTAAGCTCATTGTCAAAATAAGCTGTGAAGCCTTGCTTGTCTCCTGCCACAAAATCGAAACGGCCTAAACCACCCAAAAAGAGGGTTTGCTCAGGATTGAGCTGGTAGGTTTTGGGTTTGATTTCCTTTTTGGGACTGATGTATTTGAGATTCTTAGCAGAAAGATAATGAGCCATCTGGTGACGATGGATAATGCCCGGCGTATCATAGATATGACTGCCATCTGCCAAAGGAATCTCGATTTTATCCAGAGTTGTTCCCGGGAAGCGCGAAGTCGTAATAATATCCTTGTCGCCCGTGATTTCCTGAATAATGGCGTTAATCAGAGTGGACTTGCCCACATTGGTCACGCCAACCACATACACATCACGTCCCTTGCGGCAATGCTCAATCTTATCAATCAAGTCCTTAATAGCCTGCTTGTTTTGAGCAGAGGTTAGGACCACATCAACTGGACGCAAACCTTCTTCGTGAGCCCGCTCTGTCAGCCATTGGGTCACCTTGCTGTCCTTGACTGACTTAGGCAGAATGTCCTTTTTATTCCCGACTAAGAGCACATCATTTCCTGCGACAAAGCGAGGCAGACCAGGGATGACCGAGCCATTAAAGTCAAAAATATCGACAACATTGACGACCAAAGCGTCGCTATCCCCAACTTCGTGGAGAAGCCGCAGAAAGTCATCATCCGTCAGCTGGACGTCGCTGATTTCATTATAATGGCGCAGGCGGAAACAGCGCTGGCAATAGAGTTCGCCTGTCTCCAAGCCTTTTTCTAGAGCTGACTGGGGCGTGTAGCCCAGCTGGCTCTTATCTTCTGTCTGAATAGGGACTCCGCAGCCGATACAGAGAAGTTCTTCCATGCTTAAATTCCTTTTTTGTATTGAATTGGACCGTATTTTTCAGTGATTTTCTTGAGCAAACAGCGTTCACGCGCCCGATTGATCTGAGTTTTGATAGAGTCGTGCTCGACCAGCGGTTTGACCAAAATCGAACGAATTCCGGCCCGATGCGCTGCCCGAATATCCGTCATGAGCTGGTCGCCCACCATGACCACCTCATTTTTTTCAAAATGAAAAAGCTTGAGCGCTCGGTCAATGCCCCAAGTGAAGGGTTTCATCGCCCAGTAGACATAGTCAATGTCAAACTTTTCAACAGCCCGCTTGACCCGTTTTTGGTTATTATTGGACACCACGATAATCCGAATGCCCGCATCCCGCAAATCATGGAGCCACTTCTTCATCTCTGGGGTTCCGTCAGGATTATTCCAAGCAATCAGGGTGTTGTCCAAATCCACCAAAACCGCCTTGATACCCTGTCTTTTCAAACTCTCTACTGTCAAATCGTAAACTGCCTCAACCGCAAAGTCGGGCATGTAATCTTCAATCGCCACATCTCTCTCCAAAAATCGTATTCTCACTATTATAGCATAAAATAGGCTTTTTGGCACCTATAACCCCATTTCTTCCAAGAGCCATTGGGAGATTTCACCTTTCCTTTTTCCCAAACAAATAAAAATAGCTTCCTAAAAGTGGAAGCTTCATTTTAAAATGGGACAAAGATTATGCTCATAAGACCACTATCTATTTTTTCCGCTCTCTAACTTTTTTTCATGAAGTTCTTCAAGATCGAGAATAATACCAGTAGCACCCTCTGCTTCACCTATTTTTATATGAAGAACCTTAGAAAATTTCTGAAAATCCTTCTCCTCAACACCTGGGGCGATACGAATATCAACAGATTGCCATTCACCATCTTTCTCTTTGTAGCCTACTAAAGTAACTAAAAACTGTTTCCTATCTATATGGTTACGTGTAAAGAATTCCGCTGTATCACTAAAAAGACTATCGTGATATTCAGGATTAGATAGTGCAAACAGTATAACATCTTCTTTCTTAAGTTCTCCATCAACACTAGATAAGGGTTGCTCATCTACATACTCAATCTGGAAACGACTTTCTACTGGAACTATCGAATCGTAAAGAAAGAATTTGTTATAAACTGAATCTGGATTCATAATTTTATCATTGCTATTCACATATTCCGCAGCTATAGCAAAAAGAAACAAAACGAAATAGCTAGATATGGATAGAAAAATCCATTTTTTCCCCAAAAAAATGCACCCAAAAATTAAAATTAATACGAACAACATGATAGTAGTTGGATAGAAAAATGTATTTATGAGATTCTCATATGCAATCTCCCACAATTTTTGATGATATAAGTTTAGATATTCTTCCACTACAACTCTCCCAACGTATAGAATTCTAAGTCCGAGCACAAACATGCTTCCTGATTTTTGAATGCTCATAGATTATTGCTCGCTAGTCACATCATTATATCATCTTTCATACTTTTTAGCAGCTATAGCTTCAAAGCTTACAAAAATAGCAAAAGATGCTATAGTAGATATAAGAATAATTCTCTTGGAGGTGCCTATGGCAAGCAAGGATCGAGAAATGAAAACTGTTTCTCCCCTTTTGCAAAAAATCATCAACTGGTC
>CAJPQE010000135.1:0-2843 GCA_905372795.1 Streptococcus cristatus
CTCAAAATTTATTTAAAATTTCTGAAAATGCCTTTTTGATGCAAAAACACAGGAGTTCCTCCTCCTGTGCTTCGTTTCAAATTTTCTCTAAATCCTGAACGATCCGCTCAAAGGCTGCCTCCAAGGAATCTTCGTCCCTAAAGAACGATTCCTCTTCCCAGCCTAAGAAGTCTCGGTCTTTCCACCAGCGCTTCATGTCGGCCGGGGTAAATTCTTCTTGCTTCGCTCTAGTCTGATAGCGGCGGACAGTTTCTTCAAAAGTCAAATCATAGTAATAGGCTAGGGTCTGAGGACCAAACAAAGTCCGCAACCGCTCCAGCATGTGGCCATAAATATCTGTCTCGTAGAAACCTTCTACCAAGACCAGCAAGTCATGCTCGTAGCCAAAATGAGCTAGGCTTTCCGTCAAATCAATAGATAGGTTGCCCGGCTCAACCTTTTCCTTGAGCATGTCCCGTCTAACCGTATCCTGCGATATCAGGAGAGTTCCTCGGCCGTAGTGAGTCTGCAGTTTCCCAGCGAGACTAGACTTGCCAGAGCCGGAATTTCCACGAATGATAACTAACTTGACCATCTTATTCGCCTAGAATCAAGCGGGTATGCTCGCGTTTAATGCAGCGATCCATGACAATATCGTCGTGACCAGCTGCACGCAAAATCTGTTCAGCTTCTTCATTTTCCAAGCCCAACTGAGCCCAGAAAATCTTGGCATCTGCTTCCAGAAAATCACGCGCCACATCGGGCAAAAACTCACTGCGGCGGTAAACATCGACAATATCCACTGGGAAAGGAATATCTTTGAGACTGGCATAAACTGTTTCACCAAAAATCTGACTGCCTGCTGCCCGCGGATTGACTGGGATAATGCGATAGCCTCGCGCTTGCATTTCCTTGGACACACGGTTACTGGTCGTTTCCTCACGGTCTGATAGACCGACAACAGCAATCACCTTGCTGGTTTCTAGATAGCGCTTGACAACGCCGTCACTGGGATTTTGAAAATGGTAAGTCATAATGCTCCTCCTGTTTTATAAATAATTTTTAACTTTTTTAACAATGATATCTTAGCTGAATACGGTACAAAAAAGATGCTTTTCCTCGCATTCCTTGAATGTTGTGTCAGCTTTCTATTTTCACTTTGTGTTTTACGCCCTTGATATCTTATTTCGCCTCGTACCAAGTTTGGCCGGCATTTTCATCAGCTACGAGTGGAACGGCCAGCTCAATCGCAGCTTCCATGGTCTCTTTGACCAGCTGGCGGACGGCTGTTAGCTCGTCATTTGGCACTTCTAGCACGATTTCATCGTGAACCTGCAAGAGCATGCGAGACTTGAAATTCTTCTCTGTCAGAGCTCGGTCCAGATTGATCATAGCCACCTTGAGAATGTCTGCGGCGGAGCCTTGGATCGGGCTGTTAATAGCTGTGCGCTCCGCAAAATTTCGGATGTTAAAGTTGCGGGAATTGATGTCTGGCAAGGAGCGACGGCGATGGTAAATGGTCTCTACATAACCCTTATCACGCGCTTCGCGGACGATGGTTTCCATATAATTCTTGATACCAGGGAAGCGCTCAAAATAAGTCTGAATATAATCTTTGGCAGCCTTGCGGGAAATGCCGAGGTTATTGGCCAGACCGAAGTCGGAAATTCCATAGACCACTCCGAAGTTGACAGCCTTGGCATTACGGCGGTCATTAGGTGTCACATCCTCTGCCTTTTCAATGCCAAAGACCCGCATGGCTGTAGCCGTGTGAATGTCTTCTCCATGCTGAAAGGCAGCAATCAGATGCTCGTCCTGCGAAATGTGAGCCAGCACCCGCAGCTCGATCTGGGAATAATCCGAACTGAGTAGTACGCTGTCTGCCCACTCTGGCACAAAAGCCTTGCGAATGAGACGCCCTTGCTCCAAACGAACAGGGATATTCTGCAAGTTGGGGTCAACCGAGGACAGGCGGCCCGTCTGAGTCAAATCCTGAACATAGCGAGTGTGAATCTTACCGTCAGCTGCAATGGCCTCCTGCAGGCCGATGATATAAGTGGACTGGAGTTTGCTGATTTGACGATATTCCAGAATCTTAGACACTATCGGTGCAATAGGAGCTAGACGCTCCAGCACATCCACTGCTGTAGAGTAGCCTGTCTTGGTCTTTTTGGTGTACTCCAGCGGCAAGCCCATATCCTCAAAGAGGATAGTTCCCAGTTGTTTAGGCGAGTTGATATTGAACTCCTGACCAGCCAGCTTATAAATCTCCTGTGTCAGACTTTCCAGCGTTTTTTCATTTTCTGCCTGCATGCCCTGCAGGGTTTCCCGCTCAACCTTGATCCCCGCAATCTCCATCTTGGCTAGGACAAAGGCCAGAGGCTGCTCCATTTCAAGCAACAAATCCAGCTGGTCGTGGGAACGGAGCTGTTCTTGCATCGGCTCTTCTGTTTCCAGCAATACTTGAACTTTACGAGCCAGATGCTCAAAGAGCTGCTCTTGCTCCGGCAAAGCACGCTTGGCTCCTTTGCCATAAACCTCGTCATCAGTTGGCAAAATCGTTTGACCGTAGAGGCGAGCAATAGTCGCAAGCTCATTGTCCTCGACCGTCGAAAGCAGATATTTGGCCAGGCGCGCATCAAAGGCTGCTGCTGGCAGTTCGATGCCATAATGACTGAGCAGTACCTTTGTTCGCTTGAGGTCATAGGTTTTCAGAGCTGTTTTTGTCAAAAATTCCTGAAAGAGAGGCTGCTGCAGTAAATCGTTGGTGCCGACATAAATCTGACGGCTATCGCCCCAGGCGAGACCAACAATCTCTTCCTTGTGGTAGTTGTCACCCAAAATTTCAAAATAGAAAAATTGCT
>CAJPQE010000136.1:0-2575 GCA_905372795.1 Streptococcus cristatus
CAAGGATTCTTGAATAGGATTATCAAAAATATCGGCTTTTTTATGTTACAATAGATTTATTACTAATCTAGGGGAAAGAAATGAAAAAACTTTTTGTATTCCTACTGCTATTCTTTGGTCTGATTGCCAAGCCTGTTCTGGCAGATGACTATGAAATTGCCGCTAAAAGCGCCATTGCTGTCGATGCAAACTCAGGAAAAATCCTCTATGAAAAGGAGGCTACAAGCCCACTAGAAGTCGGTGCTATTACTAACATTTTGACTGTTTATCTGGTTTACGAAGCCATTGCTGATGGCAAACTGAGCCTAGAAACTGAGGTTGATATTTCTGATTATGCTTACCAGCTGACAGTAAATCCCTCTATCGCGAACCTGCCTCTGGAAGCGCGACGCTACAAAGTAAAGGACTTGCTAAATGCTTCTCTTTTAGCAAGCGCCAACAGCGCTACCATTGCTCTGGCAGAAAAAGTTGGTGGAAGTGAGGAAAATTTTGTCAAGATGATGAAAGCCAAACTCAAAGAATGGAATATTTCTGATGCAACCATTGTAAATGCTACTGGTACAGATATTCGTTTACTAGATGGTTCGCTAGAAACTACCAATAACGAAGAGGAGTCCGCAGAGAATTCTAAAAGCAAGAAAAAACAAGAGACTGTCAATAAGTTCAGTGCTTATGATATAGCCGTGATTGCTTCACATCTGATCGATGACTACCCAGAAGTCCTTGGCATCACTTCCAAATCTCATGTGAATTTTGCAGGAATCCGACTAGAAAATCCCAACTTAATGTTGGAAGGATCTCCTAGTTTTCGGACAGGAGTGAAAGGTTTGAAGACAGGCGGGTCTGAGCAGAGTGGTGTTTCATTTGTCGGCGTGACAAGTGAAAAAGGGATGCGATTGATCACAGTCGTTTTAGGAGTCGCACAGGAAGATAACGACCCTAATACCCGTTTTGGCGTTACATCTAGCCTAATGACCTACGTTACGCAAAATTTTTCTCCGACGGTCTTGGTCAAAAAAGGGGAAAGATACAACAACTCCCAAGTAGCTGTTAGAGACAGCCAAGAGGATAAGGTCGCTGCAGTTGCTAGTGAGGACCTGGTAATTCTAGAACGGATAGCCAATCAGGCTGAACATAAAGTCACCTTTACTCCAAGTCCACAGGAGCTGCAGGCTCCCTTGAAAAAGGGTAGTGTAGTAGGTACCCTCACTTATACAGATTCTGAGCCAATCGGCCAGGGCTATATCGAAAACAAGAAAACTTCTATTTCTATGATTACAGAAAAAAAGGTTGAAAAAGCTATCATTTTCAAAGTCTGGTGGAACGATTTCATTCGCTTTGTCAATGAGAAGTTATAAAAGAAATACCGCGAATCAATTGATTCGCGGTATTTCTATAGTTTGTAAACGTTTAACGTAATCAAAAAAGGTTCTTTGAGGGTTAATTAGCAATATAGTATTCTGCTACTGTTTAACAGGCCCTCTGAATCTTTTAAACACTTTGCTTAAGCAAAGATTTATTCACAATTAAAAAGAGGCTAACGCCTCTTTTTATCCAACTGACCCTTCCATTTCATAGCTGATGAGACGGTTGAGTTCAACAGCGTATTCCATTGGCAGTTCCTTGGTGAATGGCTCAACAAAGCCCATGACAATCATTTCAGTCGCTTCGGACTCCGACAAGCCACGGCTCATGAGATAGTAGAGCTGCTCCTCAGAAATCTTAGAAACTTTAGCTTCATGCTCCAAAGCCACCTGTGAGTTGTGGATTTCATTAAATGGAATGGTGTCTGAAGCAGACAAGTCGTCCATGATAATGGTATCACACTCGATATGGCTGACAGATTTCTTAGAATTGCGAGCAAAGGTCACTTGGCCACGGTAGTCAACTTTTCCTCCACCTTTAGCGATGGATTTAGACACGATGGACGAGCTGGTATGTGGCGCATTGTGAATCATCTTAGCCCCTGTATCCTGGTGTTGTCCAGCATTGGCAAAGGCAATGGAAAGCATGGTTCCACGCGCTCCTTCTCCGTCCAGATAAACTGACGGGTATTTCATGGTTGTTTTGGCACCCAAGTTTCCGTCAATCCACTCAACTGTCGCATCTTTCAAAGCTTTAGCACGTTTTGTTACCAAGTTATAGACATTATCAGACCAGTTTTGAATCGTCGTATAGCGCATATAGGCACCGTCAAGGGCAAAGATTTCGACAATGGCCGCATGCAAGCTGTTACTTGAATAAGTAGGAGCTGTACATCCCTCAACATAATGGACGCTAGCGCCCTCGTCAACGATAATCAAGGTACGCTCAAACTGACCGGAATTTTCATTGTTGATACGGAAGTAGGTTTGAAGCGGAATGTCTACCTTAACACCTTTTGGAACATAGATAAAGGTACCACCAGACCAAACTGCAGAGTTAAGGGCAGCCAACTTGTTGTCTGTCGGCGGAACCAGCTTAGCAAAATACTGCTTGAAAAGCTCTGGGTATTCCTTAAGAGCTGAGTCAGTATCTGTAAAGACGATTCCTAGCTTTTGGAACTCTTCCTTCATATTGTGGTAGACCACTTCGG
>CAJPQE010000137.1:0-2557 GCA_905372795.1 Streptococcus cristatus
TTGCTCGACAATCCAAAGACAATTGAGAGGCTAGGACTTTCGCCCCAGCCTCTTTTAGTGATTAGAAACCTTATTTCTGATAGATGTTGCTTGTCTTTGTTTCCCTGACCACTTCTGGCTAAACTTTGCCATTATTTCCTGCGACTGGAGCCAAGGTTGGCAGCGCCACTCCTTCTTTTAGCAGGGCTTCATGGTAGAGCCTGTAAAAAATATGGTACAGGCTCGCCTGCATACCGCTTGCAACGATTAAACTAATCCGAAAGTAAAACTGCCCGCTCGCAGTCATTTGCGGTCCCAAAATATCAGGTTCCTTCAAAACTTCTGGATGTTCTGGCACGGCTTCCTGATTGACAGCAGCAATAATCCGATAAATCTCATCCAAGTCTGTCTCAGCATAGATAGGAATATCAATCAAAACCCGCATATCGCCACGAGAAAGATTGCTGACAACGGTGATATTTCGATTGGGCACAAAGTGAAGAGTTCCGTCCGCATCGCGTACCTGCGTAGTCCGAATCCCAACGCTGACAACTATCCCTGCAATCTTGATAGCACCATTGGTCAAGCGGACATTGTCCCCTACATCCAACTGCCGCTCCAAGAGAATAAAGAAACCGTTGACTAGGTCGGACAGAAAGCCCTGCGCTCCCATCCCAATGGCCACACCAGCAATCCCTGCCCCAGCTAAAAGACTTGAGACCGGCAAGCCCAAAATCGATAAAATCCAGTAGAGCAAGAGAAAATAAAGTACATAATTGAGTAAATTCTCAATTAAGCGCATAATGGTCTTTTGCCGAGCGACATCCTGCCGAGATAATTTCAAAGATGGCGCAATCAGTCTAGTCACAAAGAGATGGAGAATTTTCTTAGCCACCCAAAATAGTAAGCACAAAAAGACCAAGGAGACGAATTTTGAAAACACATCATCCAAAATAGCTGACCAGTTGAATTGCTGGAAATAACGTGTAAAAACATTTCCATTAGCTGTCATTCTTTCCTCCTATGAGATACAAAAATCTTATTCATTATACCACAAAGGGCGGCGGATAATCATCAAAGCGGCCTTATTCTGTATAGGGTATACCAAAAAACATTGATTTTATACGACCTCTAGCGTATAATGGAAAGCAGTTTATTTTAGAAAGGGATCTACTATGTTTCATCGAATTCTTTCTGCTTGGAATCGTGCCAATCTTATCAAACGGATTTCTATTGGGATTGTCACAGGCGCCCTGCTGGCCCTCATCTTTCCACAAGCCAGCGCCATTAGCCTCCTCGGCCAAATCTTTGTCGGCGGTCTGAAAGCCATCGCACCACTGCTCGTTTTTACCCTCGTTGCCAACGCCCTCTCTCAGCACCAAAAGGGGCAGAAGAGCAATATGAAAACCGTCATTATCCTTTATCTAATCGGGACTTTTGCGGCTGCCCTTGTCGCTGTCCTCGCCAACTATGTCTTTCCTGTGACCATCGAGCTGACCGCAGCTAGCTCGGAAGTCAGTCCACCAGAAGGCATCGGCCAAGTTCTGAGCAATCTCCTCCTCAACCTTGTCGACAATCCAATCAACGCCCTGACCAAGGCCAATTATATCAGCATTCTGTCTTGGGCAGTCGTCTTTGGAGTGGCCATGCGAGAAGCAAGTCAGCAAAGTAAAGAACTCTTGAGAACACTGGCAGATATTACTTCGAAGATTGTCGAATGGATTATCAATCTAGCCCCCTTTGGTATTTTAGGGCTAGTATATACGACAATTTCTGGTAAAGGATTTGATGCACTCAAAAGCTACGGCATGCTCCTGCTCCTATTACTGGGTTCCATGGTTCTTGTTGCGCTGGTCGTTAACCCCTTGATTGTATTCATTATGCTTCGGAAAAATCCTTATCCACTGGTTTGGCGCTGCTTAAAAGTCAGCGGCGTCACCGCCTTTTTCACTCGCAGTTCGGCTGCCAATATCCCTGTTAATATGAAACTTTGTCGAGATTTGGGTCTTAATCCCAAAACCTACTCGGTCTCTATCCCACTCGGTTCCACTATCAACATGGCAGGGGCTGCAGTGACAATCAATACGCTCACCCTCGCAGCTGCCAATACACTGGGCATTCAGGTGGACTTTGGAACAGCCTTGGTACTCAGTATCGTTGCGGCCATTTCCGCCTGCGGGGCTTCTGGAGTAGCCGGGGGCTCACTTCTCTTGATACCTGTGGCTTGTAGCCTCTTTGGCATCCCAAACGATCTGGCTATGCAAGTCGTCAGCGTTGGCTTTGTCATCGGCGTCATCCAAGGCTCTTGCGAAACCGCCCTCAACTCATCCACAGACGTGCTTTTTACAGCTGTTGCTGAAATGAGCACCTGGCCCAAAGAAAAACGTTATTAAACAAAGTACTGAGGCTGGGACAAAAGTCCTAGCCTCTCAATTGTCTTTACCAAACAAGAGACAGGGTACAAATGCTAGCCTGTCTTTTTTCTTTTTAAAGAAATAACAAGCGAGACCAGAGAAGCAAGCAATTTGGATGAGAAGGAGAATTTCTGTTAGGCTGAAAATAGCTGAGCAGGACGCTA